>NZ_JBQHWK010000005.1:0-117622 GCF_052064015.1 Collinsella sp. HCP3S3_D1 | reverse complement strand
CTTTAAAGTCAATTGGTGCGGCGTATAGGATTCGAACCTATGACGTTCTGATTCGTAGTCAGACCCTCTATCCAGCTGAGGTAACGCCGCAACGCACGGATTATTATGCACGCGAGGCCCCGACGGGTCAAGCGACAATTTGAAAAAATTTTACGATGTGGTGATTATGCTGCTCGCGCCTCGACCGAGGTTCGAATCCGTGCATGGCTTCCAAAAAAGAAAAGCCCCCGTTGCCGGAGGCTTCAAGTTCGATTGGTGCGGCGTATAGGGTTCCGCGCATCCGCTTCGCGGATCCGCACCGGCTTCGCCCGCCTGCCGGCGCGCTCGCCCGCTCGCTAAAAACGCTCCGCGTTTTCTTTACGCTCGCGCCTCGACCGAGGTTCGAATCCGTGCATGGCTTCCAAAAAAGAAAAGCCCCCGTTGCCGGGAGCTTTAAAGTCAATTGGTGCGGCGTATAGGATTCGAACCTATGACGTTCTGATTCGTAGTCAGACCCTCTATCCAGCTGAGGTAACGCCGCAGCGCAAGACATATGAAACCATTTTAGTTAATTGGAGTCAAGCACAATCTTGATTTTTTTCTAGACCATTTTCCTCATGCAGCTCCGCATGTATCACCGTTTCCCATACGATCGATCGGCTTTTCAACCACATCGAACCCAACACCGAGATCCCTCAATAGCGAGCGCACCCGCTGGGCGCAATCATACTCGGCAAACGAGATACTCAGCATGCGTGCCACCTGGTTAGAAGTCCCGACTCCATAGAACCGTTCGAGTGTTGCAAGCCCTTCGTGCGTCACAAAGGTCTCAACTACATGTGGCGACTCCTCAAAGCACCATTGGGTCAACGGACCCTCACTCGTTTGCCTCACCACCAAGCCACCCATACCCGATGGCTCACACGTAACTAGCAGGTGCTCCCCACCTTCATCGCTCTCAAACAAAACTACCCGCTCATCAAACAGGTCCATCACATCCCCCTTCTCTCGCTCGTATCTAGTAAAAGCATAGCAGGTAGACGACCGTATACAGAACATTTGTTCGTGTATTTTCTATTGAGCTGTCCGCGCGACATGGTAAGGCTCCGCGCACAAAAAAGGCGCCCCGGATAGGGGCGCCCCCGCAAATCGCTTATGCAGCAAACCTACGCGACCGGCTCGATCTTCTCGAGGCCGCCCATGTAAGGACGCAGAACCTCGGGGATCGTAATGGTGCCGTCGGCGTTCTGGTAGTTCTCCAGAATGGCGGCCATGGTGCGGCCAGCCGGCAGACCGGAACCGTTAAGGGTGTGCAGGTAGCGCGAGCCCTTGAAGTTCTCGGGATCGCGATACTTGATGTTGGCGCGGCGAGCCTGGAAGTCGCCGCAGTTGGAGCAGGAGCTAATCTCCTTGTAGGCGTTGTAGCTCGGCAGCCAGACCTCGATGTCGTAGGTCTGACGGGCAGAGAAGCCAAGGTCGCCGGTGCACAGGCTAATCACGCGATACGGAAGACCCAGCTGCTGAAGCAGGAACTCGGCCTCGGCGGTCATGCTCTCGAGCTCCTCGTCGGACTCCTCCGGCTTGGCAAACTTGACCATCTCGACCTTGTCGAACTCGTGCTGGCGGATGATGCCGCGGGTGTCGCGACCAGCGGAGCCGGCCTCCTCGCGGAAGCAGGGGGTGAAGGCGGTGTAGCGGCGCGGCAGGGTGTCGGCATCGAGAACCTCGCCGGCGTGCAGGTTGGTAAGCACGACCTCGGCGGTGGGGATCAGGAAGTTATCGCCCGAGACATGATAGGCGTCGTCCTCGAACTTGGGCAGCTGGCCCGTGCCAAACATGGTCTGGCGCTTGACGACGATGGGCGGCCACCACTCCTTAAAACCACGGCTGGTGTGCGTATCGAGAAAGAAGTTGATGAGGGCGCGCTCCAGACGGGCGCCGGCGCCACCGAGAACGGTGAAGCGGCTACCGGAGAGCTTGTTGCCGCGCTCGAAGTCGAGGATGTCGAGGTCGGTGCCCAGATCCCAGTGCGGTTTAAAGTCGAAGTCGAACACACGCGGGGTGCCCCAACGACGGCGCTCGATGTTCTCGTCCTCGTCCTTGCCGTACGGGGTGGCCTCGCAGGGAATGTTGGGCAGGTGAGCCATAAAGTCGTACTGCTCCTGCTCGAGAGCGCCGCGGCGCTCGGCCAGACCGTCGATCTTCTCGTTGACGGCGCGCACGGCCTCCTTGGCGGCCTCGGCCTCGTCCTTCTTGCCCTCCTTCATCAGGGCGCCGATCTTCTTGGACTCAGCATTACGCGTGGCCTGGAGCTCCTCGACCTCGGTGATGACGGCACGACGCTCATCGTCGAGCTCAAAGAACTTCTCGCGATCCCAAGACGTCTGGCGGTTAGCCATGGCGGTATCGATGGCATCGGGGTTCTCGCGAACAAACTTGATATCAAGCATTAGATCCTCCGGCGATATACATTCCATTTAGGTTGCAACCTTGTACATGTATGGGCAAGTATATACTTATGAGCGTTTACGACCCAACTCAACTACGCAAGAAGGCACCCAATGGACGCAGTTTTTTCCTTTTTGTTTGGCACCCGCACCGGTTTTGCCATCCTTTTCGCCGGCGGCATCCTGCTGTTTGCGATTCTTGCCTTTGTAATGGAGAAGCGCACCCATAAGCTCTACGTCGACCGCGGGCCCAAATCCGAAGAAGATCAAGACAGCTTCTGGGACTAACCTGCCATTTAGGGACAGGTTTATTTTGGTCGGTTTTATCTGGGCAAACGCAAGCGCCCCGCAACCGGTATCAACCCGGTTGCGGGGCGCTTTTCGCTATAGAGATAAAACCGCAGGAAAAACCTGCCAAAATAAACCTGTCCCTAAATGGCAGGTTTACTGAAGGGTGGCGTCGATGGCCTTGACCAGGGCGCTGCGCATTCCGGCGTCCTCGAGCGCGACGACGCCCTTGATGGTTGCGCCGCCGGGCGAGCACACGGCATCCTTCATCGCCGCAGGATGCTGCCCAGTTGCAAGCTGCAGTTTCGCCGTACCCAGAACCATCTGGCTCACAATGCGATAGGCGTCGGCGCGCGGAATGCCGTGCTTGACGGCCGCGTCGCCCAGGGCCTCAATCGCCATGGCAACAAATGCCGGGGCACAACCGCCCACGGTACCGCCCACAAACAGCAAGCTCGTATCGAGCTCAACGACAGTGCCAAGCTTTCCGAGCAGGTCGAGCACCACGGCACGCTGCTCGCCGTTGAGCGTAGAGGACTTCTCGCAGGCGATGACGCCCTCGCCCACCGAAACCGGTGTATTGGGGACCGTCGAGATGTGCGCGACACCCGGCAGGACCTGCTCCCACTTGGCACTGTCCCAAGTCCAGGCGACCGAAAGGACGACCTTATCGGCAAGAGTATCCTTGAGCGGAGCGAAGACCTTCTCGATCATGTACGGCTTGACCGCAGCAACCACGATATCGGATACAGCGACAACCTCCGCCGCATCACGACAGGCAAGTATCCCACGCGCCCCACAGCGCTCAACCAGGGCATCGTAACGGCCCGCGCAGGCACACATGTCGCTCGCAGCCACACCGGCGGCAATCCAGCCATCGGCCATAGCGCTCGCCATATTGCCAAAACCGACAAATCCAATCTTCATATCTCATAGTCCTCTCAGACAGGTTCTTCAAATCGAGAGCTATTGTCCCACGGCATTGTTTCGTGTTGCCGACCTATTTGTGATACGGCTCACCACGGCTAATCTTGCAGGCGCGGTAGACCTGCTCCAGCAGCACCACGCGCGCCAAGTTATGCGGCAAGGTAATGCGTCCAAAGCTGAGCATTTCGTCAGCTCGTGAGCGAACATCGTCGCTCACGCCGTCCGATCCGCCAATCACAAAGGCGATGTCGCTGTTGCCTCGCAACATAAGATCATCGAGCCGCGCCGAGAGTTCCTCACTCGAGCGCTCTTTGCCCTCAATGGCCAGCAGGATCACATGCGCTCGGGGCGGCAGGGCTGCAAGAATCGCCGCTCCCTCCTTGTCGCGCGCGGCATCCACGCCGCCCGCCTTGGCCGGGTCGATATCGGCCACCTCGCGCATATCCACCTTGGCATAGGCGCCCAGGCGCTTGGTGTACTCGGCGCAGGCATCCTTCCAAAAACGCTCTTTGAGCTTACCGACGCATACAACGGTGCACTTCACGCGCGCCTACTCCTTCGAATCGTTTTGAACTTTGCCGGCGGTCAGCATCTGCTCGAACATAGAGGCCGACTGCGAAAAGTCGCTCGGCAGCACGACCGTCGATGTTTTACCCGTGCGAGCGAACTCCGTCATCATCTCGGACCATTGCGTAAACATGAACAGCTGGTTGGCCTCATCGTTGCCGACGCCCGTCTCCTGGATAATCTCGAGCGAATCCTTGATACCCAGCGCGATGGCCTTGCGCTGGTTGGCGATGCCTTCGCCAGCCTTTTCCATTGCCTCGGCTTCGGCGGTCGCCTCGGTAACGCGCTTGATGCGGTCGGCCTCAGCGAGCTCCTGCGCAGCAGCGCGCTTACGCTGGGCGGCGTTGATGTCATTCATAGAGTTCTCGACCTCGGTCGGCAGCGCGATCTTGGTGATGAGCGTCGACACGAGGGTAAAGCCGTAGGCGGCCATCTGCTCGGATACGGTGGCGTTGACGTCCTTGGCAATGTCATCCTTCTTGGCAAAGACCTCATCAAGGGTATAGACAGGGATGGAAGAGCGCAGGGCATCGGTAATGAAGTCGCGCATCTGGTCGACGGGCTCCTGCAGCATGTAGTAGCTCTTGTAGATGCCCGAATCTGCCGGGCCGGCTCCCATGTCATAGCTCACGTGGTACTGAGCAGAGACCTCAAGGCCGATAGTCACGTTGTCCTGGGTCTTAACGTCGATCCCAAAACCGTTTTTCATGGTGCGCAGACTCACCGTGGCGGCCTTGCGGTCGATCACGGGCACCTTCATGTGGAAACCCGCGTTGACGATGCGGTTAAACTTGCCCAGGCGCTCGATGATCACAGCATGCTGCTGTTCAACGACATAGCAGGCGTTGGGAAGCAGTAGCAACAAAATGATGATGGGAAGTAGAAGGCTCGTAAGGGCAGCGATAATACCGGATAACAGCATGGTCTCTCCTCCGATGGGCACACGTTGGCACTAGGATACCCGCACAAAGCAGCCATGTGACACCATCAGGAAGCCCATAACAAAAAAGCTCCCATTGCTGGGAGCTCTTTCAATCAATGGTGCGGGCGAAAGGACGTCCGCGTATCCGCTGCGCGGATCCGCACCGGCTTCGCCCGCCTGCCGGCGGACTCGCCAGCTCGCTAAAAACGCTCCGCGTTTTCTTGACGCTCGCTCCTTCGCAGGTTCAAGTCCCTGCGATGGGCCCATAACAAAAAAGCTCCCATTGCTGGGAGCTCTTTCAATCAATGGTGCGGGCGAAAGGACTTGAACCTTCATGGGGTTGCCCCCATACGGACCTGAACCGTACGCGTCTGCCAATTCCGCCACGCCCGCGTGCAGGAATTAGAATAACGGAGCGCCACCGTGAACGCAAGAACTATTTTTGAAAAAGTTTGCGGGCATTGTCCCACGCAGCTTGCGCAATTGCCTCTGCTTTCTCTCCAGTACGATCGACACGGTCGTTAACCAGCGCGTTTGCTGTGATGGAAATCATTGCAGGCTCGCACTCAAGACCGCGAATGGGCTCCGGCGCCATATAGGGACAATCCGTCTCGAACAAAATACGGTCGAGCGGGGTCGCCGCGAATGCCTCGCGCACATCATTGTTGCGCTTAAAGGTGGCCGCGCCGCCATAGGCGATATAGCAGCCCAAACCCACAAAGCGCTCCATCGTGGCGCGATCCTCGCCAAAGCAGTGCAGTACGCAACCGGCCTGGGGCACGCCGACCTCGCGCAACACGTTGTACGCATCCACATGCGAGGAGCGCTCCTCGTCCGTGTCCTCATGACGCAGATGCAGCTCTACCGGCACATTGCGGCGTACGGCAACCTCGAGTTGGCGCGCCATACAGTCGATCTGCACGCTGTGGGGCGCCGGCGCGATGTCGTCGTCGTAATCCATGTGGTAGTCCAGACCTATCTCGCCGATACCGACGCATAAGGGATCATCAAGCGCAGCAACGACCTGTGCATGAATGTCATCGGTATAGTCCGGCGCGCCATAGGGGTGCACACCGGCGAGATACTTTATCTGCGGAATATCCCGCATCGGCAAAATCTCGCACACCAGCCAGTCGCTATAGTCCGTCACGCTGCGTTTGTCGGCAATGGGATCAAAAATCGTCACCAACAGGTCGACGCCTACAGCCTTGGCGCGCACAAGCGTCTCGGGTACTTCCTTGCCCCAAAACGAGAGCAAGTGCGCGTGCGTATCGGCAAGCGG
Organism: Collinsella sp. HCP3S3_D1; assembly: GCF_052064015.1. Lineage (NCBI taxonomy): Bacteria > Bacillati > Actinomycetota > Coriobacteriia > Coriobacteriales > Coriobacteriaceae > Collinsella > Collinsella sp. HCP3S3_D1. The sequence goes on along the minus strand of NZ_JBQHWK010000005.1, from coordinate 111,210 downwards.
CGCCAAGGGCACGGGGCAAGCAACCGTCTTCTTTTTCTTGGTAAACGTCACGCGCTCGTCATTAGGCATCATGGATTAGCTCCTGAGCCAGACGGACAAAATCGGCAACGCCAAGCGTCTCGGCGCGTGTGGTGGGCGCGATGCCGCAAGCCTCAAAGGCGGCATCGAGCACGTCCTTGGCAAAGCCGTTGGCGCTCATGGAATTGCGAATGGTCTTGCGACGCTGAGCAAACGCAGCGTCAATCACGCGGGCCACAAACTCGCAATCAAGCCCCTCGGGTGCTACGCCGTCAACACGGTCGATGCGCACGACGGCCGAATCCACATGCGGCGCCGGCATAAAGCAGCGCGGCGGCACCTCAAAGCGACCCGTCACCTGCGCATACAGGCCGAGCTTTGCCGTATAGCCGCCGTAGGTCTTGTTGCCCGGCGTTGCGACAATGCGATCGGCAACCTCCTTTTGAACCATGACGACGGCGCGCTTGAGCGCGGGCATCGTCTGGAAGAACTGCAGAATGATCGTCGCTGCCACGTTATAGGGCAAGTTCGCGACAAATACCGTCGGCTCACCGCCCGCGGCCTGCTCAATCTGCTCCGGGCACACCTTGAGCGCGTCGCCCATGATAAAGCGGAAGTTGGCATAGTCGGTGGCATGGGCATCGAGCACCGGCTCGAGCTCGGGATCGGCCTCAATCGACGTGACGCACGCCGCCTCCTGAAGCAGCGCAAGCGTGAGCGTTCCAACGCCCGGACCAACCTCGAGCACGCGCTCATCGCCCGCAAGTTCGGAAAGCTCGCAAATACGCTCGATCACATGGTTGTCGATCAGGAAGTTCTGGCCCAGGCGATGCTTGGTCGCAAGGCCAAACTCCTCCAGCAGCTCCCTTGTTGCCGTGGGGTTTGCCAAAGGCGAAGTTGTCATAGTTGCCTCCTTAGCATGGTGGCGGCGTCTTGAAACAAAAGGGCATGGACCGTTGCGGCCATGCCCTTACACCTAAACAGCAGATTGCCGATATGGCGCGCGGCGTCTTAACCCAGACGCGGGAACAGCGGCTCACCCTTCTCGACGGGCTGACCACCGGCAAGCAGACCCCAAGCGCAAATGCCCTTGAGGTCGTCGCTCGCGGCCTCGTCCTCGCACGACAGGCGGCGCAGGGCCTCGGTAGAAGTCTGGGGCATGAGCGGCATCAGCAGGTGAGCGGCAATGCGGATGGCCTCGAGCAGGTTGTAGATCACAAACGCCAGCTCGTCGGCCTTGGCCTCGTCCTTGGCAAGTGCCCAGGGCTCGGAGTCCTCGATGTAGTGGTTGGCGGCGTGGATGAGCTCCATAACCTCGTCTTTGGCTCCACCGTAATCGAGCACGTCCATCTTGGCCATGTAGCGCTCGGCCAGGCCATCGGCGATCTTTGCCAGCGGGTTATCGAACGCATCGAACGATGCGGGCTTGGCAGGCGCGCAACCATCAAAGTACTTACCGCTCATGTTGAGCGAACGCGAGATGAGGTTGCCCCAGCTGTTAGCGAGATCGGCGTTGTAGACCTGCTCCATGCGATCGAAGCTGATAGCGCCGTCGGTGCCGGGGACCACGTCGGTCATAAAGTAGTAGCGATAACCCTCGACGCCCAGCATGTCGATAACATCCTGCGGGGCAATGGCGTTGCCACGGCTCTTGGACATCTTCTCGGCCTTGCCAGTCTCGGCATTGCGCACGGTCAGGAAGCCGTGGGCAAAGACGTGCTCGGGCAGAGCCTCGCCAATGGCCATGAGCATAGCGGGCCAAATGACGCAGTGGAAGCGAATGATGTCCTTGCCCACAATGTGGAACTGCGCAGGCCAGCGATAGGCCAGCTCGGCACGGGCCTCGTCGGTGTCGACACCGTAGCCGACAGCCGTCATGTAGTTGAGCAGCGCGTCGAACCACACATAGGTCACATGGCCCTCATCGAACGGAACCTGGATGCCCCAGTCAAAGCTCGTACGGCTCACGGAAAGGTCGTTGAGGCCACCCTCGACAAAGCTACGCACCTCGTTCATGCGGAATGAAGGCTCGACGAAATCGGGATGCTCGTCATAGAGCTTGAGTAGCTTGTCCTGGAAGGCGGAAAGCTTGAAGAAGTAGGACTCCTCCTGCACGCGCTCGAGCGGACGATGACAGTCGGGGCACAGGTGCTGGCCGACGCTGCCGTATTCCTCGTCACCCTTCTGGACCTGCGTGTCGGTAAAGTAAGTCTCGTCGGGCACACAGTACCAACCGTCGTAGCTGCCCTTATACAGGTAGCCAGACTCCTTCATGCGCTCCCACAGATACTGCACCGCATGATGCTGGCGCGGCTCGGTGGTGCGGATGAAGTCGTCGTTGGAGATCTCGAGTTTGCTCCAAAGCTCCTTGAAGTGCGGAGCCTGGCTGTCGGTCCACTCCTGCGGCGTCATGCCATGCTTGGCTGCGGCCTCGGCGACCTTCTCGCCGTGCTCGTCCATGCCGGTCAGGAACTTGACGTTATAGCCAGCGGAGCGGCGATAGCGAGCCTGGACGTCGGCGATGATGGTGGAATAAGCCGTGCCCAGATGCGGATCGGCATTGACGTAGTAGATAGGCGTCGTGATAAAGAACGAAGGCTTGCTTTGATCCATGGGGTTTGTCCTCCAGAAAAACGTTGCATACAGGGGATGATTCTAACGCAAGGGCTGGATATCCTCCATCTATTGCATATTGAGCACCATGGCATAGACATCGCGCTTGCGGCGTGAATACTTCTGAGACAGGCGCTTGGCCACCGCAGAGGCGGGCTCCCCCTCCTCGAGCGCGGCGCGGATATCCGCGCGCAGGGCCTCATCGGGATCCGCTGCCGCTGCGCCAACCGGCACGATGCCGGCCTCCTCGTCTTCACTCGGTGGCGCGATGACCAGCGCAATCTCGCCCTTTACTTCGCCACGGGCACGCAGCCCCTCGGCAAGCTGGGCGGCGGGCCCGCGCAAGACCTCCTCGTGCAGCTTGGTGAGTTCGCGGCAGACGGCAACCTCACGCTGGGGAAAGACCTCCGCCACGGCCTCGAGCGTCGCCACGATGCGATGTGGAGACTCGTAGAAGATGAGTGCGCCGGGCACCACGGCAAGGCGCTGCAAACGGCGCACGCGGTCGCCGTGCTTTCGGCCCAAAAAGCCCTCGAAGAAAAAATGCTCGCAGGGAATGCCGGACGAAACGAGCGCTGTGACGCAAGCAGAGGGCCCGGGAATAACTTCGACGGGCACATCGGCCTCACGCGCCGCCTCGACCAGCGCCTGGCCGGGATCGGACACGCTCGGCATGCCGGCATCCGAGGCAAAGGCAAGGGTCTCACCCGCCAGCAGGCGGTCGACCAGACCGGTGGCGCGGCTGGCGATCACATTCTCGTCGCAACGGACAAGCGGCTTGGAAATGCCCAGGTGCATCAGTAGCTTTGAGGTCACGCGCGTGTCCTCGCAGCAGATCGCATCGGCGGCGGCAAACGCCTCGCCAACGCGCGGAGACAGGTCGCCCAGGTTGCCGATGGGTGTTCCGACCACATAGAGTTTGCCCGTATGGGCGCTGTTTTGCGTCATATCAACCTATTCAATCATGCCGCGCTCGAGCGTACCGAGCGCCGCGCGGGCGTCCCATGCTGCGATGCGTTTCTCGGTCTTCCACGTTTGGAAGAACCAACCGGCAGCCGGCGCAAACGAAGCCAGCTGATTGGCGATAAACACGCGCTCGTAGGCATTGCGGCCCTCGGGCGTAACCGACGAGTTGGCAAAGATCGCCGCGCCCGACCATTCGCCCACCAGCACGGGGAACCCAGTTGAAATCGCTTCTTTAAGCTCGCGCTTGTTACGCGAAATCGCCGTCGTCAGCCCGCGGGGGCTCGTGATGTCGAGCGCATGCTCGTCGCGGTAATGGTACAGGTGAAGGTCCATGTAGACGTTCTTGTACTTGGCGCCGCGCATAAAATGCTTCCACTCGCCGGGATGTCCCGACGACGAGAAGACGACGATCTTATCCTCGGGCATATACGAACGGACGAGCTCGTAGGCATCGCGATAGAAGTTGCGCAGGTAGTGCGCCGGAATGCCATCCGTCATGGTAAAGAGACTCTTGCGGACACTCATCTGCGGCGTATCCAGCAGCTCAATGCCCAGCAGGCTTTCGGCTTCGCCGTAGCGATCGGCCAAACGCTCCAGCACGTCGAGCGCAACGTGACGACCGTTGGTGGACGAATGCCACTCGGCAACAGCCTCCGGCGTGGTGGGCGAATCGTTGGAATCGCCCTGGCCACCGGGCACAGTCGCTAGATCGAGCAGCACGCGAATGTCGTACTTGGCAGCCCACTCAATTGCACGGTCAATGTAGTCGATAACCGAAATGTAGGACGCATCGGACTCCTGCGAGCCAAAGGCATACCAGGGCACCGGCAAACGCACGGCATTGAGACCAATCTGCGCCATACGGCGAAAATCATCTTCGCTTACGAATGTCTCATAATGGCGACGCATGCGCTCGTTATAGGCAGCAGTGCCCATGGCTTCTTGCAGTTCCGCCGCATTGGACGCACCTGTCGCCGCGTACAGCGACGGGGTCACCCAAGGCTCGGGAATAAACCAGCCAGAGAGATTAACGCCGAGTATCCTCTCCATCACGGCCCCCTTCGAATCGTGCAGGGCGAACCCGCATCGTATTGCATAGGAAAAGTATCGTTTTGAGTATACCCGCGCACACGGACAGCCGATCGAACGGTCTGCAAAGTGGCGCAAAAGTAGGAGTAATGTCTGGGCGGGCACACCCGAGATGGTACGCCAAGATGTGCACGCGCGCCGAAGGCAGGCGCCGGAAGGCGCATCCCGTTTTTTGCTCAATAATGGAATGCATTTTCCGCCAGCAGGCCCAACCGGAAAGCATGTCCCGTAATTTCACGTCATTCCGGGTCGCATTTTCCCAAGCGCCCCTAAAGCGGAAAGCGCATCCCGCTCAGGATTGAAATTCTGGGATGCGTTTTCCGCGGGTCCACATAAAAGAAAAGGACCCCTTTGCAGAGGTCCTAGTCAATTCAAGGTGGCGGGGAAGGGAATCGCGTCCGCGCGCTGCGCGGACGGACCGCTGCGGCGCTTGCGCGCCTTGCGAGCTACGCTGGCAAACGCTATCGCGTTTCCTCAGCTCCGCGCCCTCGCGGGGTTCGATTCCGTGCGGGGGCTACATAAAAGAAAAGGACCCCTTCGCAGAGGTCCTAGTCAATTCAAGGTGGCGGGGAAGGGAATCGAACCCCTGACACGAGGATTTTCAGTCCTCTGCTCTACCAACTGAGCTACCCAGCCATTTGAGGTGTGCCTTGTTTCAAGGCTTGATTAGTATAACCAAGGACGCGCTCCGGTCAACCGAGAATTTGAAAAAAGTTTTTGGACACCGCCTCGGTTCTGTAAAGCAGCACGTCAGAGACATCAACCGGCCGCAAGAAGTTTTTCGCCCAGGGCCTTCAAGCCTGCACTCGTTGCAAGACATCGGGCGATACAAGGATTGAAGGGCGTTCCAGCACCGCCCAAGCACCGGGACAGGAGCACATGCGCCAGGGGCGGACATTTTCGTAGCGTGCAAGGATATTGCCGCTGCAATCAATAAAGGCAATGTCGATGGGATAAGCCATAAAACAGGTGTGGACCGAAGAGCAGGACGGAAACGCCATGACGAGCGGCAGTCCGTCAGCCGTAATCGGCACGCGGCCCAGCATGCCGCGCAAGCGTGCGCCAAACGATTCTGCCACCATAAACTCTGCCGGCGACCAACCGAGCCTATTGAGCGCACGCGCGTAGGCGATATAAGACAAGACGGCGCTCACATGACCACCCCCGGTCGCCACGGATCGACCGTAACCGCGCGCTCGTGCGACAGCTTCGCCGGCGTCCCCAGAGAAACGCCGGCAATGCTGAGCAATCTAGGCCACGGCTCATAGTACATGACGCAGGCATAGGTCCTAAACGTCCCGGACAGAGAGAGCAAGCCGCCGTCAGACGACGCCGAGCTCTGCTCGCTCGAGACCTCGACCTGCAGATTATAGCCCTGCATAGCCGCCTGAATCTCGGACTGGACACGCACCGAGGCATCGACAGAGCTCTTGTCGCCCTCCCCTTCCGGCGCCACAGCGTGCGCCAGCACGATATCGGGCACCACGCGATCGAAGCGCGCAACGGCGCCGGCAAAGACCATGACGTTGTACACAATGAGCGCAAGCGCCAGCAAAACGGGAGCGACCACTGCCATCTCGACCGTCGCCTGGGCGCGCTCCTCGCGCAGACGCATGCGGATACTCATTACGACCCACCGCCCAGAGCGCCAACCAGCGTGGCGACATCGACGGTAAGCGGGATGGAACCACCGCCGGGCAACGGAATCTCCGCAAGTGTGAACACTGTACCGCTAATGGTGCGTTCGACTTGATATTCCAACGCCTCGCAAAGCGCCTTGGGATCGGTCACGCCCAACGGAATACTTCGCAGTTTGTCTTGCGCTTGAGAGAGACCGGCAATGTCAGACCCCGGACTCTTAATGACGTTAGCGGAATCGGTCAGCACCGGCTTTCGCAGGCGCAAGTCGCACGGTTCCAAACCCAGCGCCGCCACGGACGCCGAAACGGTATCGCCGAGCCACGATGCAATGGAGCCCAACGCGCCGCTGCCCCCTCCTAGGTCTTTAATCATCTCGTCCATAAGTTCGTCGGCCGAACCTTGGATGTCTCCGTATCCCACAAGCAGGCGTCCCCAAACATCCATGACGCCATCGAGTACGCCGGCAACGCCGCCCGAGCGCTCTTCCACTGTCGAGAAAAACTGCGAGAGCACGTTGTTTTGCGCCGTCGCGTTGTCGGGAGCCAAGACCGCGGCAGAGATTGCACCGCGACTGCCAAGCGTAACCGGCTTATTGAATGAAGAGTTGAGCTTACCGGGACTGGTCATATCGCCCGAGACCGCAAAGGCGACCACGCCGTTTCGGCCGGGCGGGGCGATACGCGGCCGCTCGCCCGAAAGCGCCTTGATGGCCTGGTCAAACGCATTACCCGCGCGATCGGCCTCGTCCTCGGTCTGACGCATAAGCTCGAGCTCTTTGTTGCGACATTCGACGTAATCTTCCAGAGCCCTTTTAAACTCGTCAAAGTGATACTCGAAGCCGTTTTCGATAGAAGTCGAAGGCGCTGCAACGGCGCCGAGCGACGAAACGCCAAAATGGCATCTGTTGCATCTGTCCTGCCCGTCATAATCAGCAACCGAGGCTAACCCGCCTGGCGACCCCTTCTTATAGTTGGGGCAACTCGTTCCGTAATGCAGATACGTCTTGTCATCGATGGTACTAATTGGCCACGCCGCATCGGTATAGAGTTCCGTCGCTCGCACCTCTTCAGAGTTGCGCGGCAACAGCGGGATATGGGAAGTGACTTCATCTCCGTCCTCGGTTACATATGCACGATTGACCTCTGTACTCGCATAGGTGTAAAACGCCTTGCGCGCCGCCGACTCCGCCTTCGTCTCGACGCTTGAGCCCTGAGGTGCCTCGTTTGCAAGGCGCGAGCGGTAATAGGCCTTCGCGCGATCGAGCGCCACCTGCGGCTCCCATGTGACACTCGAGGCATAGTGCGGATTCTCAATATCCGAAAGCTTCGCCAAGCTCCTCGCGCGTTCCCACATGCACGAACAGCTTCCGACTGCGCCTCTGTCCGATCCGCCGCAGTCGGCAAACCAGGCGCGTTCCTTGGCCTTTGACGTTTTCTCGGACGCTTTCTTCAGTTCCTTGGCAGCATAGTCAAGGTCTTTTGAGGTGCTCTCGATGGCATCGGTCGAGATCTCTGACCCTTTGAGCGCAGCGAAGTCCGACTCGGATGTCCTGGGCACGGCGAGCGCTGTGCCGGTATAGGTCACGTTATCGGTATCCTGCGCCGAAACAGCCTGCGTAGCTCGCGCGGCAACCAGATACGGCAGAGCCGTTTCGACTTTTTGCAAACCCTCCGACGCACTTTTGGCAAACCTATTGCGCGTTTTAATAATCTCAATCCCGGTATCGACCATATCGCTTGCGGCCATTTTCCCACCCGGCACCAGCATGGCAACCAAGCCGGTGCCGATTGTGGCAAACCCCGCCAGGCCCAAGCTCAAAATGCTCGCATCCACCACCGTGGCCGCTGTATGGTAGGACGATATCACGTTGGCACCCGCCAGAGCACCGCTATCGGCCGCCACCTGGGTATCCCCGGCACGCGACATACTCCATATCGCCGCCGTCGACGAAAACAGCAGCGTAAGCACCACAAGTATGACGACCGCCGAAGAAAGCGTAGTATAGGCACCGTCCTCGATAAACAAGTCGATACCGGAGCGGCCCATGAAGCCGCCCCGCTTGCGGCGGGCATTCGACCGGCAACGGCACACGAGCCCTCGCATCATTCGCAGCAGGCGACGCCTAATCCCACGCGGCAATCCACGAATCATAGTCTTCCTCCAGCCATCCGGGACGCGATCGATACGAAACGTCGACTTTCAACTCAACATTTCCTCCTCCCCCCACATTGCCCATGGCCTGCGCAAACGCGCCGATCACGGGCAGTGGCTTTACATCACCCGCGATAGATACAGACGAAACGCCCCCTGCGTCCGCCCGGCCAAGCTCGATATCCCACGACAGCGGTCCGCCGGCGTGAAAGATCGAGACATCGGGCACCGCGGCGAGACGGCGGAGGGCAAACTCCTTGAGGTCGTCGTCCTCCGCCGTCGTCGTGGTCATGAGCCGCGCCGTCTCGGCGGCGGCAGACTCCATGACCGCACGCGTATAGAGCAGGCACACCGGCTGCAGCGCAAGCAGGATGAGCGTCAAAAACGTCGGCAGCAAAAAGGCAGCCTCGACCGTGGACTGCGCCCAATCCTCGCGCACGATATCAATAGAGCGCGATGTCTTTGGCGCCTGCGGCGGCGTCGATAACCGATGTCGAGGCGACGCCATGGGACGCCGCCCGTGCAGCCAACGCCGCCAAGCGTCCGTCGGTGCCGGCGCGCCAAAGCCCCGCAATCGCCAGCACGATGGAAAGCAGCGCCATGGTGACGATGGCGTACTCAACGGTCGATTGGGCAGACTCCTCGCGCAAAACGTCAAGCATTTCACGATCCCTCCTTTGACCCCGATGCTTGCGGAACCAAGCGCACCGCGCGTAAGCGGCACGAGGCGTCGCCGGCATCCGCGGCAACCGTCACCATATCGACCCAGCCGCGCCCATCGCGCACGATGGCGCCCCATACGTTGCCCTTAATATCGAGATAGCCGCTCAGGGCGAGCTGAGCTGTGGGCACCTCGCGATAGACACGCAACAGGTCCGCGGCAGCCTCGGTCATCGGTCGCTCCTCGGCCCATGTCAGCCGGGCTGCGACTGCGTTGTCCGCAGATGGACCAGCCGCAGCATCCGCCCGTTCGTCGAGGGCGCGCAGAAAAGTTTGTGCCGTGACGGCGGCATCCCTGTCGGCCGTGTCCCGCGCTTTGTCATCGGGAGGCGCCACCGCGCCCGAGCTCCCATCCGCGACGACCCCAGAACGCTGCTGTCGCACGGCATTCAGCCCCCAGAGCGTCGCCGCTATCGCCACAATCAGGCAAGCGAGCACCAGCAGCACGCCAACAGAATGCCCGCCTTCTACAGGCTGTTGATGCCGTCTTTGATCGCGTTCCATAGCTTTTCGACGTTGCCCTTAAATGCAACGATGGCAATGATCGCGATTACCACGAGCACGCCGACCAAGATGGCGTACTCGGTGGTACCCTGCGCGCTTTCCTCCTGTACCAGCGCCTTGGCACGTTGACAAGAACGCATTGCACGGTAAAGCGTCCGGCTCCAAACCCTACCCATAACGTCAGCCATTTTGTTCATGTATTCCTCCCTACATCATCCCGCCTGCTCCCAGCAGCGGGCCCAATATGGATAACAGCAGTGCCGGCAAGATGAGCGTGCCAGTGGGAATCAGCAGCTTGACGGGCGCTCGTTCAATCTCGCGCTCGACCGCGGCACGATGGGCGGCGCGGATCTCGCGACTTTGGGCAGCAAGGGTCTCGGCAAGCGGGGCACCCAGGGCGAGCGCTTGACCCACCGTAATGGCAAAGGTCTCGAGCGCCCGCACGTCCAGGTCCTGCGCGGCCGCCAACAACTCGTCCTCGCGCGCTCCCACGCCCACCTGCCACGCCATGCATGCCCGTTCAAGCCGAACAGTCAGCGCCGATCGACGATTGGCGCAAAAGATCTCGAGCGCCGCATCGAACGAAAGGCCGGCGGAAAGCCCCAGGCGCACCACATCAATCATCTCGGACACCTCACCGAGCGAAACCTGCGCTGAGTTGTCCACGCCAAATGCGCCCCTCACCCACGCAATAGCGGCATCGATCACCGAATGGGCCGCAGCAACGACTAGCACCGCCTCGCCCCTGAAAATCTCCATGGTCTTGCGCACATCCGAGCGCTCCAGGCCCGTCGCGACAAATACGCCGAAGGCGCACAGGCAAGCCGTGGCGGCAACCAGGGCGCTCACAGCTCCACCCGCATAATGCGCCGGATAACCACCAGGGCGACGCCGTTAAGGGCAAGCCCCAGAACCACGGCACCGGCGCCTACCGGCGTTGCGAGACCGTAGCGAAAATCTGCCGAAAGCAGGGCCAGCACCGCGCACATACCCGCCGGCATCGCCGCGACCATATGCGCCGACATGCGCGCCTGCGACGTTTTGACATCCAGGCGGCGCTTGAGCTCGATACGCTCCCCCACCATGCTCGACGCCTCGGACAGCAGATCGGCAAGCGGGGCACCGGTCCGCTGCGACACCTTGAGCGCCAACGTGACAAGCGAAAGCCCGGGGGCGTCGATGCGGACAAGCAGGTCGTCGAGCGCATCGGCAGCCGAAATGCCGCAGTCGATCGCCGCCGCTACCCGCAGAAACTCGGTATGCACCGGCTCTTGCGCGTGAGCGCCCACAAACCGCATGCCCTGGGCCAGCGAATGTCCCGAGGCAAGCGACATGGAAAGTGCCGTAAAGGCCTCGGGCATGGCTTCCTCCACATCGCGCTGCTCGCGTCGGTGGTCAAAGACGTCGCGTGCGGCGCCCGCGGCAAAGGGCGCAACCGCTCCCAAAACAAAGCCGATGGGCGATAGCGACACCACGGCAAGCGCAAGGCAGCAGACGCCACTCGATAGCAACAGGAACGCTAAGCGTGAAGCATCATCCTCAACGACAAGACCGATGCGGCGCACGGGAGCCAACGATGCCCACGAACGGGCGATCTTTTTCAGCAGATCGTTTTCCACCAGCTCACGTGGCAGCTTCTCTGCCGCCGTCTCGAGCGTCTGGCGCACCAGCTCCGCCGGCGGCACCCTCGGCACATGAGGCTCCACTCCGCATACCGTCGCGACCGAAAACCCGGCAAGGCCCCCTACGACGAGGGGCACAACGACCTCCATTCGTCCACCTCCTCCTGTGTAAGCGTTCCCGAGCGCAAGCCCTCTGCGATAAACGGCGGCTCGCGGTTGAGGGTCCAGGTGCGCTCGGCGGCATCGAAGGTCACGTAGCGCTCGAGTTCCACGCCACCCGACGCGCCGCGTCGCACCCCCGAATAGGAGGACACAAAACGCCGGCCGTCCGCATGGCGCTCGGACATCACGATGCCGTCGAGCGCCATAGCGATTTGTTCCTCGATAAGCTCGCTCGGCAGATCGATGCCATAGCGCGCAAGCAGCGTCAAACGCACCACGGTCTCTTGCTCGGTGCCCGCATGAAGCGTGGTGAGCGACCCATCGTGCCCGGTGTTCATGGCCTGCAGCATGTCGCAACATTCCGCACCGCGTACCTCACCCACCACAATACGGTCGGGACGCATACGCAGGGCGTTGGTCACCAGGTCGCGGATTGTCACCGCACCCTCACCCTCAATTGAAGCCTCGCGCGCCTCCAGGCGAACCACATGCGGGTGATGCGCGAACTTGAGCTCGGCGGAATCCTCGATCGTCACGATGCGCTCGCCGGTAGATATCTCGCACGATAGCGCGTTGAGCAGCGTAGTCTTGCCCGACCCCGTACCGCCCGCAACCGCCAAATCTTGGCGCAGCGACACCGCACACGAAAGCAGTTGCGCATACCAAAGCGGCAGCGACCCCAGGCCCACAAGCTCGTCCAACGAACAGATGCGATCCGAGAACTTGCGGATAGTGAGGATCGGCCCATCGATCGCCACGGGCGGAATCACCGCGTTGACGCGATAACCTGTCTTGAGGCGGGCGTTGACGATGGGACTGCGCTCGTCGATACGCCTGCCCAGCGGTGAGATGATGCGGTCGATGAGCACGCGAATCTGCTCGTCATCCTCAAACGCATGCTCGATGGGGTATAAGACCCCGCCGCGCTCAAAGAAAGCCGAGCGGCAACCGTTGACCATAATCTCGGTGACGGTGTCGTCCTCGATGAGCGGCTGCAGCGGGCCCAAGCCCACCACGTCATCCAAGATCTCGTTGATGATGGTCTCACGCTCGGGCGTCGCCAGGTCGGTCGGTTCTTCCACGTTGAGTGCCGCCTCCACCGCAGGACGCAATTCCGAGCGGGCAAGAACCGGATCGATGTAGGCACTGATGCGTGCCACCTCGTCGTAGCCCACGCGGTCCATCACGGCCCGCTTGGTGCGGCGCTTGACCGCACGGTGCCGTCCCACATCGACAGGTGCCGTCGCCGCTGCCGCACCGGCTGCTTTAATTCTCGTTTGCAGGCTCATCGGCAATCACCCTCACGCGACCAGGGAAGGCGGATGCGCGGGCGTTCGGTGCGTGTTGCACGGTCGGCGACCATATCGCTCCAAGGGCCGACGGCGCACCCCAGTTCCACGAGCATCTCACGCGTGGCCTCGCGCACGCTGGTCGCGAAAGCGCTGGTCTGCCCCACTGCCTCGTCAGCGCGCCCAAACGCCATGAGCGCGGCGAGATCCTGCCCGCCATCGGCGATACGAATCTTGGAGCTCAACGCACAGGCAATCTCAAAGCGCATGGCGACATCCTCGTCCGCCCCACGCGCGCCAAATCGGTTGAATACGGCGCTCATGCGCGTGCGCGGCACGCCCACACGGCTCGCCAGCTCAATGACGCGCGCTGCAGACGTCGCGGAAGAAACTGCCGCATCACCCACGACAAGGCAACGGTCGCACGCTGCCACCGCAGCCGCCACGGCATCGCCCCAAAAGACCGAGGTATCGATAAGGACCACGTCGGACTCACGACGCAAGATGTCGAGCAGCAGCTCTACCGGACGCGCCATGAGCTCGGCGCGCTCGGGCGCTGCGACAGGCCCCCAAAGCGTAACGCCTGGGGCAACGCGCATCGATGCAGCGACCACGTCTTGCTCCGCAGGTGCGCCCGCGACCGACGGCTCGATAAGTGTCGCCATGTCATGCGGGGCATCGGCGCCCAGCAAGTCGTAGAGATTTCCAAACATTAGGTCCAAATCGAGTACGGCAGCTCGCAGACCCAGCAACGAAGCGGCATGCGCCATCGTGGCGACAATCGTCGATTTGCCACATCCGCCCGATCCCGAGACGGCGCAGATGACCGGAGCTCGATGCGACGTCGACGCAGTGTCTGCCAGCGGTGCAGGGGCTGACGACGTGGGCGGCAACGTCCCCGTCTCGCCAGCCGCACCCAAGTGCTGCGTCCACGCCGGCACGGCAGGCTGCTCAAACTGTAGGGGCGGAACTGGGGATTCCGCTGTCACGTCGACGTGCGGGCCATCACCCGCGACAAGGCCCTCGACCTCATCGAGTCCATCGGCCAGGCTCACGCCGTGCACGTATCCCATATCTACGGCCAGGAGGTCTTCGCCATACGGCACCGACGCTCCGACGTCACCACATGCAAGGGGGCCCGGGGGGCGCCGAACATGCTCGGCTTCCGCTTTCCCATAGTCATCAACACGCGGGCCTCTTGTAGCGCGAGGCGCCCCGGGTTCCCTATCAACAAAAACATCGGGCTCAGGCGACACGCCCCAATCGGAATCAACCGCTCCCTCGCCCACATGTCCGCTGCCGCATATGCTGTGCGCAGCGATGACCTCGGTCGCCCCCGCGCGAAACAGCCCCTCTATATCCGACGGATCGAGCGCCTCTATCAACACGACGACGCGGCTCACGCGTCCTTCGGCAGTCAGGCGCGCAACGGTCTCTCGCACATCTTTAGTATCAAACAGGGATGCCGCGATAATGGCAGCGCCACGGCGCGAAGGAAACGCCCGAGCCATAGACACCAACCCGTCTAGGTCGCCCACGCGAAGCACCTGCGCGCCCGCATCGCGGCCCTCGACTTCCTGCTGCAGCAGTCCGTAATCGCCACACGCGCAGCACGCAAGCCAGATCGCTTTCATCACTCGTCGCCTCCGCTCTTTTTGCCGCGTGCCGTGGCGGGAATCGTCAAGCTGACCGTTCCCTTGCCCGAGGCTCCCAGCAATTCCTTGACGTCTTTGGGGTCGGCCGCCAGCGTCACCCACTCGACCTTGCCTTCGCGCGTGGCACCGGCCTCGTCGCTGGTATCGATCACATACGCGCCGCACAGCCGATCGGTCACGCCGTCTTTTTGCACGTACACATCCACGTAGCTGCCCACGCCTGCGGCTCCGCCCACCGAATGCTCGGCATCGACCGCCACCGAAACGGCAACCTTGCCCTTGGGCACCTCGAGCGTATGGCTCTCGGCTTTGGTGTAGGCATCGCAGACCACGGCATTTTTGGGAATACGCGAGGTCGTCACGTCGCCACGCACCTGGCGCAGGTCGGTCGCCGCATCGCGCGGCAGCAGGCTCGCGAGCCACTCTTGGGTTACGACATTGGTCTCGTCGAGGGTCTCACCCACATCGATATCACGTGCGGCAACGCAAACTTCGACGCGATCGCCGCCGTATTTGGCCAAGGTTTCGGCCTGGGCCTGCTCAGCCCGCGAACGAACCGATGATCCGTAAACCATGCAGAGTGCCGCGGCGAGCACGCCCGCTGCCAGGCTGATGGCGATGCGCTTGCTCTTGTTCACGGCAGCTCCTCTCAAGACAGCACTGGGCGGATGGGATGCCCGTACCACTATTGTCCGAGCGGCCAAGCAACAAAACAGCGCGATCACCATCTTGGTTTTAAGTGTCAAACCAATTACCAGCCAAGAGCTGACCAACCCGTCAAGCCCGCGGCAAGGTTTTGGTCAGCGCGTCGGCAAAACGCTTATTTAAGGGCGCATCGCCAGTAAAAAAGCCGCCTCCCGCACAGTTGGAAGACGGCTGTCATAGATAAATTCAATTACAGATGGACATCGGGATCGAGCATTTGGGCACTCACACGCATGGATGACGCCAAGTTTTGGAACGTTTCCAGGCGCAGGCCATCGATCTGCCCGGCATCGGCGGCATCGCGAACGGCGCAGCCCGGTTCGTGGGTATGCGTGCAGTCGCCAAACCGACACGCACGCGACGCCTCGACGATCTCGGGGAAGGCACGCGCCAGGCCCCGCTCGTGACCAACGAGTGGCAAACTGCGCAGGCCCGGAGCGTCGGCAATGACGCCGGCGTCGCCCGGCAGCGCCACCATCACGCGCGCGACCGTGGTATGGCGGCCTTGGTCGTCGCGCTCGCGCACGCCACCGGTAGCCAGCGCATCGTGGCCCAGCAGCGCATTGAGCAGCGTCGACTTTCCGGCCCCCGACTCACCCAGGATCATGGCGCACGTTCCCGCCGGAACACAGGCGCGCACCTCATCCAAACCACGGCCTTCGGCAGAGGACGTCACGATAACGCGCACGTCCGGGCCCACCAGACGGCGCACGCGATCCAGATCGCGCTCGAGTTCCGCGGCCTCGCAGCGGTCGGCCTTGGTAAGCACCACCACCGGCTCGGCATCGCAGTCGAGCGCCAACACCAGCGAGCGCGCCACGCGGTCGAGCAGCACTTCACCGGCGCCAAGTGCCTGCACGATCAGCACGCTATCCACGTTGGAACAAAGCACCTGACGCTCGCCGCGGGCGCGGCCACGCCAACGCTCAAAACTCGTGCGTCGCGGCAGGACGCATTCGATTACGCCCATGTCGTGCCCGGGCGCACGACGCACCGCCACACGGTCGCCCACAGCCGGCAGCAGTACCTCGTCCTCGCCGCGCGACTTGGCAAACCCCACGGCATGCTCGGCACGAAAGGTATCGTCGGCCGTCACCACCAGCGGAAACCCGCGATCCAAGCGCACCACGGCGCCCAGTTGCATCTGCTCGGGCTCCTCGGCTTGGGCGCAAAAATCGTCAAATGCCGCCTGCTGAGCCGCGGCGACCGGCAGATCGCCAAACGCCGGAACATCCTGCAGCGCATCGAGTCCCGGCACGCTCGCCAGCAGCTCCTCGGCAGACGCGGGGGCTTCGGTCGCAAGCTTCCGACGACGGTCACGCTTGGCCCGCGCCCCCGTCGTCTTTTTCTTCGCCTTAGCCCTAGCCTTGCCCACAAGCGCCTCCCAGCACCACAAATCACAACTGAGCAGGTATTTTAAATCAAAAGGAGCTGGCCGGGCAAAGCCCTAACTCAAAAAGAGCCGGTCGAGCAAACGCTCGACCGGCTCACAAACTTTCCCTCAGCCCTTTATCATCCGCGCGGGAGAAAAGCCAGCAAGGATGCCGCAGGGCCCGCCCGCCGGGAGGGGTTTCCTAAGGGCACATCCCGCAGCCGCAAAGCGGCGAGGACGTGCCCGTGGAAACCCCGCAGGCGGTCGGGCCCGGACAGGAACGTTACTCTTTTTCGACCGCGCGCATGATCGCCTTGTAGATCTCCATCAGCGGAATGATCAGGAAGGCAAGGCCCAGCGCGGCGATAACGCCCTTGAGCTCAAGCGTCACGGGGCCAAAGAACATCTCGGCAAGCGTCGGCTGCACGGTTACGATCACCGTCAGCACCAGCGCCAGCGCGGCAGAGGCCCACAGCCACTTGTTTTGCTTCTTCATCTTAAACAGCGACGTGCGGCGGCTGCGCATGTTAAAGCAGTGGAAGATCTCGACCATGTTGAGCGTGATGAAGGCCATCATCACGCCTTCCTCGTCGGCGACGCCGGCGATCATATCGGAGATGTGGATGTAGCCCATGTCAAAGTACACGCCCACAAAGAAGCTCGCCAGCACCAGCGCGGCAATGATCAAGCCCTGGACCACGCAGTCCAGACCCATATTGCCGGCAAAGACACCGTCCTTGGCGTTGCGCGGCTTGCGCCTCATGATGTCGCCCTCGGCATCCTCCATGCCCAGCGCGAGCGCGGGGAAGCAGTCGGTGACCAGGTTCACCCACAGCAGCTGCACCGGCTGGAAGATGGTAAAGCCGATGAGCGTGGCGATAAACACCGAGAACACCTCGGCAAGGTTGGCCGAAAGCAGGAACTGGATGACCTTGCGGATGTTGTCGTAGATGCGGCGACCCTCTTCGCAGGCACCGATGATGGTGGCGAAGTTGTCGTCGGCAAGCACCATGTCGGCGACGTTCTTGGTAACGTCGGTACCGGTGATGCCCATGCCAACGCCGATGTCGGCACGCTTGATGGACGGGGCGTCGTTGACGCCGTCGCCCGTCATGGCCACGATCTGGTCGCGCGACTTCCAAGCCTCGACGATACGGGTCTTGTGCTCGGGCTGGACGCGGGCGTACACGCCGTAGTCCTCGATGTGCGCGTCGAGTTCCTCGTCGCTCATGCGATCGAGGTCGGCACCGGTGATGGCATGGCTGCGATCGGTGACGATACCCAGCTGCTTGGCGATGGCCACGGCGGTGTCGATGTGGTCGCCCGTGATCATGACGGTGCGGATACCAGCATCGTGGGCCTCGCGGATGGCGTCGGCGACCTCGGGGCGGACCGGGTCAATCATGCCGGACAGGCCGCAGAAGACCAGGTCGTGCTCGAGCGCGGCGGGGCTGCAGTCGCTTGGGACCTCGGTGTAGGTGCGGCTTGCCAGCGCCAGCACGCGCAGGGCCTCGTCGGCCATGGCCTTGTTGGCGGCCACGAGCTCGGCACGACGCTCCTCGGTCAGGGGGACGACCTTATCGCCCTCGTAGATGTGGGTGCACAGGCCGATCACCACGTCGGGCGCGCCCTTGGTGTATTGCTCGTACTCGCCGTCCAGGGTCTCAACGACCACGGACATCATCTTGCGGCCCGAGTCAAACGGGGCCTCGCCCACGCGCGGGTGCTCGGCAGTCAGACCAGTGAGGCCCGCCTTTCCGGCATCGTTGACGAGCGCGCACTCGGTCGGCTCGCCGACGGCCTCACCCAGTTCCTCGTCCCACTGGGCATCGGAGCACAGCGCCATGCCTGCCAGGAACTTCTCCTTAGGCGCAGCGAGCTCGTGCTTGACGACGGTCATCTTATTTTGGGTAAGGGTACCGGTCTTGTCGGAGCAGATGGTCTGCGTGCAGCCGAGAGTCTCGACGGCAGAGAGCTTGCGGATAATTGCCTGGCGCTTGGCCATCTTGGTCACGCCAAGCGACAGCACGATGGTCACGACGGCGACCAGGCCCTCGGGGATGGCAGCGACGGCGAGCGAGACGGCGACCATAAAGGTGTCGAGCAGGGCAGTCGGGTCGGTAAGGACGTTGCCCACGCCGTGGCGGACGATGTCGACGCCAAAGATCACGACGCAGATGACGATCACCATAATGGTGAGGATACGGCTGAGCTCGGCGAGCTTCACCTGCAGCGGCGTGAGCTCTTCCTTGGCCTCGGCCAGGGCACCGGCGATCTTGCCCATCTCAGTATCCATGCCGGTGCCGACCACGACGGCGCGGCCACGGCCGTACACGACGGTGGAGCCCATGTAGCACATGTTCTTGCGGTCGCCGAGCGGCACGTCATCGGTGCCCGCGGCAAGCTCGATCACGTTGGCGTGCTTCTCGACCGGCACGGACTCGCCGGTGAGCGCGGCCTCTTCGATTTTCATCGTGGCGCTCTCGAGCACGCGGCAGTCGGCCGGGACGGAGTCGCCCGCCTCGAGCATGATCACGTCGCCGGGTACAAGCTCGGCGCTCGGCAGGTGCACGAGTTTGCCGTCGCGTAGAACCTTGGACTGCGCCGCGCTCATCTCCTGAAGGGCCTCGAGGGCCTCCTCGCTCTTGGCTTCCTGGACCACGCCCAGCACCGAGTTGACGATAACGACGAACATGATGATGGCGACATCGGCAAAGTCCGCCTCGCCCTTAACCATGCCCGTGAGCGCGCTGATAACGGCGGCAACGATCAACATGATGACCATGGGATCGGCCATCTGCTCAAAGAAACGCTTCCACAGCGGCGTCTTCTCGGCTTCCTCAAGCTTGTTAGGGCCTGTCTTGGCGAGGCGCGACGACGCCTCGTCGTTGCTCAGGCCGAGGTTCTCATCGACACCTTGGTCGCTGAGCACCTCCGCCGCGGCGGACAGGTATTCCTTTTGCATATAGAGTCCCCTCCTGGGATTCGGGCCACTCAGCAGATTGATGCCCGATCATAATTCCCAGGAGAAGGGCAAGGGCTCATCAAGGCTGCCGTGCTGAGCGGCAGTTGATAGTGGAGCTATGGTACCCCAAAGCGACGCGTCTAGCCAAAACAATCCATTTGGAAATATGGTCCGTATGTAACGATGCGGACCGTGTGATGCTCAATACTGATAAAACGTTTTTTCTTAGGCGCGTCGCCAAACTAAAATATCACCCAGATAGCAGCGGTTAGAGCGGTTGGTAAAGTTTTTTCATATACCGTTTTTCCCGTAAAAAATGAACTTCTAATTCGGCATACGGTCGATTTTTTGGGGTATTCGGTCGGTATTTCGTTATAATCAACTCAGTTTTATTTCTTAAGGTTTATCTATCAGCGCAAGACGATGTCAGATGGAGGTCTGAATGTACAAGCGCACTAAGATTGTATGCACCATGGGTCCCGCCTGCGATAGCGACGAGACCATCCGCGAGATGATCAAGGCGGGCATGAACGTCGCCCGTTTTAACTTCTCGCACGGCTCCTACGACGAGCACCACGGTCGCATCGAGCGCGTCCGTCGTATTTCCAAGGAGCTCGGTATGCCCGTCGGCATCCTGCTCGACACCAAGGGCCCCGAGGTCCGCACCGGTCTTCTGGTCGACGGCAAGAAGGTTGCCGTCAAGACCGGCGACAAGATCGTCGTCACCGCTCAGCCCACGTCCGAGGATTTCCACGGCACCGCTGAGCACATCTCCCTCGACTACCTGGCTCTGCCCTCCGAGGTTGAGAAGGGCTCCCTCATCCTGATCGATGACGGCCTGGTTGCTCTCGAGGTCGAGTCCGTCGACGGCCAGGACATGACCTGCGTCGTCAAGAACGACGGCCTGATCGGCGAGCGCAAGGGCGTCAACATGCCCAACGTCAACATCTCGCTGCCCGCCATCACCGAGCGCGATCGCCAGGACATCCTCTTTGGCCTGACCGAGAACATCGACTACATCGCCGCTTCCTTCATCCGTGACGGCGAATCTGTCCGCGGCATCCGCGAGCTTTGCCGCGAAAACGGCGGCGAGCACGTGACGATCTTCCCGAAGATCGAGTGCGCCCTGGGCGTCGAGAACTTCGATGAGATCCTCGAGGCTTCCGACGGCATCATGGTCGCCCGTGGCGACCTGGGCATCGAGATCAAGCCCGAGCTCGTTCCGCACATCCAGAAGGAGATCATCGCCAAGTGCAACGCGGCCTACAAGCCCGTTATCACCGCTACGCAGATGCTCGACTCCATGCAGCAGAACCCGCGCCCGACGCGCGCCGAGGTTGCCGACGTTGCTAACGCCATTTACGACGGTACCGACGCCGTCATGCTGTCCGGCGAGTCCGCTGCCGGTAAGTACCCGGTCGAGGCCGTCAAGATGCAGGCCAGCATCGCTCTCGAGACCGAGAAGTACCTCCCGGCTCACGCTCCGCTCGAGGTTCCGACCGATGCTCACGGCACCCGCGTCGTCAACAACGTTGTGGGTATGTCCGCTGTGAACATGGCCACCACCGTTGGCGCCAAGTGCATCACCGTGCCGACGACCACCGGCCGTACCGCTCGCCTGATCTCGCACTTCCGTCCCAACATGCCGATCTGCGCGTTCTCCCGCCACGAGTGGGCCGTCCAGCAGATGATCATGTACTGGGGCGTTATCCCGCACAAGGCCGAGATTACCCAGGGCACCGTCAACGGCACGATCGTCAAGGCGATCGAGACCGCTAAGGAGCTCGGCTACGTCGAGACCGGCGATTTGACCGTCGCTACCGCCGGCGATCCCCGTATGAGCGTCCAGCTTGAGGACAAGGTCTCCTCGACCAACGTCGCCTACGTCGCTCAGGTGCGCTAAATCGCACTTGCAAGCACATTTACATTAAAAAGGGCCCGGAGGCTTTGCCTTCCGGGCCCTTTTTCTGTGCGCCGATGCCTACCGCACGGCATGACACGCACCCATTTCTTTACCAAAAGCGCGAAATCCGCCCTCCGGGGCCCAAAAAATAAAGCCCCAAGCGCTAAAAGTGTTCGCCCGGTGGCAAACCCACACCTCACACAGGGCTGATAAATCGTTTTAGCAAGGTCTAAATCGACCACGTTTTCGGAAGTGCGGGGAAAAATTGCCTACCCCCGAGCACAAGCCCTTTTATTTCAACAAAACCCCTGATAAAGTTGGCTTAAATACCGCTTGTGGTTGACCTGTTTGTCTTTTTCCCCGCACTTCCGAAACCGATAGCTTTTCTAGCCCAAACTACGCTCAAACGATCGGATCGCTATGTCATTTCTTGCCTGCGGACCCACGGCTTTTCAGTACTATCGCATACCGCCCCAGATACTGGGACTCTATCCGGCAATCCTGCCGCCCGACCATGACCATCGCTTGGTGCATTACTCAAAACAACCAGTATTTAAAGACTTGCTCGGCACACCAGTCTGGAGATTCGTGGGCGAAAGAAAACAGCGCGCGAATCGGGAGCATTCGTAAAACAGTTTCAGTCCCGGCAGTAATGTCTGCCGGGACTGTTCTTGTATAAATTGAAGCCGTATGTATATGATTAAACAGACCGATAAACTTGAATAGGTCGAATAGATAATAATTTATGGAGGTTGTAATGGTAAGAATAGCAACTGTAAATGATGCGGAGCAATTAAACATCTTAAACAACGAATTTAATGGTGAGGGCGATACAAGCATAGACAATATTAGAAATTCCCTTATGAATAATAAACAGGAAGTTGTTATCGTTGCTGATGAAGATGATATGTTAGTTGGATTTGTTTGTGTTCAGCTTAAAAAATCGTTCTGCTATGATGAATATATGCCTGAAATTACAGAAGTGTATGTTAAACCAGCATACAGAAAAAGAGGCTTAGCGAGTGAGATGATTACTTTTGCAGAGGCTTATTGCAGTAAGAATTATCCACTTGACAAATATGAACTTCTAACAGGACAAGAAAATCTTGTTGCACAAACTGTATATAATAAACTTGGATATGTAGATGATAATGAACTTCATTTATCAAAAAGAGTGAAGAAGTAAGTCAAATTAAGATTTGTCGAACTGATACTAAGGGCGCACTTCTATACGGGTTAAACCCGTATGTGCGCTCTGCGAGACCGAACAGCTCGGCCCCCTGAATATCTGGGGTGCGTCACTGCGTTCCGTACAAGGGGATCCATCCCTTGCGCCGCTATGCGGCTATCCTTACATGAAAAAAGGCGTGATCACTTTCGTCACGCCTTTTGCCTATTTAACTGTCTTACGAACACCCCGCTAACGGAAAGCTATTTCATAGCCGTCTGCTAACCCAAGAGCCGCCTCCTGGGTCGTTTAGGCAGACTGAGCATGGATTTGATGTCACGTCGCCCGAGTTTACGCTGCTCAACCTTGCTACGCAGGTCTCACGCAACCAGTTACTCATGGCTTGCTACGAGATGTGCGGCTCCTTTGCAGTGTTCACGCCTTGTAAACGGGCTCAGCAGCAGCTCGATGAAGCAATTTCGCTTAAGCTCATTCCGCCCGACTGTGGTTGGAAACGTGTTGTCGACACCAAGGGCAATGACACCAACTTGTGGAAGCGCACGCCGCTTCTTTCCGCAGCGGATATCGCCGCGTTCGCCAAGCAGGCCGCAGGCCTGCGCGGCGTTAAACAACTGCGCTGGGCGGCCGAGCACATGACGGGACAGACCGCCTCGCCCTTCGAAGTACAGACCTCCATGCTTGTCTCGCTCCCCCGCAACGAGGGCGGCATGGGCATCAATATCGCAAACAACGTGCGCATCCCACTCAGCGACGCCGCGCGCTCACTGTATGACAAAACCTGCTGCTACGCCGATATCCTCATAGAGAGCAGCACCGACAGCATGGGCGTCATTCTGGAATGCCAAGGCCGCTCCGCCCATGACAGCGAAGCCGCGAGCCTCTCCGATGCCGAGCGCACCACCGCCCTCACAAGCATGGGCTATGACGTTATCCAGATAACCTATGATCAAATCAAGGACACGAAGAGCTTTAACAGCATCGCCGAGCTAATTCATAAAAAGGCGGGGCTCCCTTACGTTCCAAAATCTAAGCTGGAACTCACTGCCGCAGAAACCCTTCGGCGGGAGCTATTGGTCGATTGGGATGAACTGTTCACCGTTACGTCTGCCGGCTAGCAGCTAGCGATCAGAGGGACTGCGGGGACGTCAGAAGCGGCAACGCGGGCGGCAAAACCCGCCTCGGTTAGCTCGACGACCTCGGTAAACGTTGCGTCAAAGAACTCTTCGGTCAGCAGACGGTACGGCGGATGATCCGGATCGCCGGGGTTTTCGCGCACAATCTCGTGCATAACGCCAATGGTCTTGAGCACATACTCTTGTGGAATCGAATACTGACCAAACTGGGCCGCCGCGGTATAGAGGCGATCGGTCGCACGCGGGATAGAAACGATGCCGAGCGTCTTGCCAAACCAGTCAAAGTCTCCCTGCTTCTTAATGCGGAACTCCTCGCACGGCTTGCCGCCGCGCGCCTCGAGGTATTGGTTCACGCGCGTGTTCCACACGGTATCGGCCACCAGATGCGACCAAACGCCCAGCGTCAAATCGAGCAGCGACTGCGCCACGTCATCGGGCGCGAGCGAAAACTCGGCGGCGCCGGGGCCGTCAACCGGCTCGGCGTCTTTGTAGCGCTGCGGATAGTGCACCCGATTGAGCCTTTCACGCTCTTCGACAATCGAGGTCGCTGCAGCCGGCGCACCCGCCGGCGCACCTTTAAGCAACGGCGCCACATAGGTGTCCCAAAACTCATGCTCGCGTGGCTTAGGAATGGGCTCGGGCTTGGCAAAGTGCGTGATGCGATACGGGATGGGGTCGGCAATACCGGGAACCATGTACCCCACAAAAATGTCCGGAACCACGCTGCCAAACAAAAAGGCATTGCGGTCGCGCACGTTATCGGCAAGCGCGCCGGCACGCGCCAGAAGTCGTTCCGTCTGAGCGATATGAATATTCCAACTTGGCATAGCCACCCCCGTAAAAATCCGGATAACTATACCATTCGCAGCAAGTCACGTGCGCGGCCGCAACCCCACTATGCGGCAACTATTCTGCTGCACCGTTTTCGGTTCCATATGATGGCACGGGAGCCCCGACCACGTGGTGATATCGATCGATATAAATCGCACGGGCCCCAAGACGTCGTACTAAATCCTGATGATGCGTGCTCATCAAGACCGTCTTACCGGCAGCAACATAGGCCAGTAGAAAGTTGACCACGATGTCGCAAGAGTCCTCGTCAAGTCCGTTGGTAGGCTCGTCGAGCACCAGAATATCGGGGTTCATCGACACGACGGCAGCCAGCGCCACACGCTTCTTTTGCCCGCCCGAAAGCTGATAGGGCGAGGCATCGACCAGATCGGCAACCTGAAACAGCTCCATGGCATCACGGACGCGGCGCCCGAGCTCGTCCGCCGAAAGCCCCATTTGAGCCGGGCCAAACGCGACCTCCTCGCCGACCGTGGCGCAAAAGAGCTGTGCATCGGCGTTTTGGAACACGAAGCCCACGCGCTGATGGAACCGCTGGGCCGTCGCGGAATCCTTGAGATATGCCGCATCGACCACATGTCCATCAAACAGGTACGTACCCGCATCCGCAAGCTCAAGGCCGTTGATAAGCCGCATGATCGTCGTCTTGCCGCAGCCGTTGGGTCCAAGCAGAGCAACCAGCTCACCGCGATTAACCTGCAGCGACACGCCATCGACCACCGTATGGCCCGCATAGGAAAACACCACGTCGTGAAACTCGATGAGCGGCGTGGCCTTGGCGCCGGCAGCACCGCTCGCACCCATCGCACCATTTGTATCGTTTGCCAAAACGTCGCCCTTCCCTATTCACATCGACGGCTTGACCGCCCGCGCTACAGCACCGCGCACAACACGGCGAGCAGCACCACAACGGCCGCATAGACCGCGTCGCGCCAGCCAAATCCGTTCCGTGCAGGCGCCGGATATGCGCCGGCAAAACCGCGGCAAAGCATAGCCTCGTCCATCGCGCGGCTGCATTCCATCGCCTTGATAAAGGTCATGCCCATGATACCCGCGATCGAATCGGTACGCGAAAATCCTGCAGGCGCACGGCCAACGCTGCGCAGCAAGACTGATTCGCACAGGTCGTGCGCCGTGCGACCCAGCACCTCGATGTGTTTGAGCGCCATATCAAACGTAAAGATAACCTCGTCGGGCAGGTGCAGCATCTTAAGCGCCGCCGACATGCGACTCCAGGTAAGCGTCCACGAAACGCCCAGCACCAATGACACATTAACAAAGGTCTTGAGCGCAATCTTGAGCATGGCGTCCGTGGCAGAAGCACCCAGCAGCAGGGCAGGAAGCGCCAAAACCACGGCAAACCCCGCGGCAGCCAACGCCGGCACAAAGGTCGCGTGCAGCCCGCGTGCGGGGCGAACCGCAACGAGCACCAACGCGATCGCTGTCATCAGCATCAAGTACAGCGGGCTCTGCGTCAGGCATACGCACAGGACGCAGACGAACATCCCCACCAAACGCACTGGCGCCGAAACGGAAGAAAGGGCGCGGTCGATAATCGACCCGCCCTTATGCACGCCGCCACCTAGGCGAACCCGCTCAAGCAGGCTCGCCAGGTGCAGGACATTCTTTTGCATCACACGATGCCGAGCCCCCGCGGGCTCATAACGCTGCTCGGCCGCAAGCCAGCTAGGCAGCTCGACCGTCGCCATGGGCTCCGCTTTCCTTGACCGTTAGCGAGACCAGACGGAATGCGATGGTGAGCACCGCCACGCCAATCACGCCCGAAAGAATATACATCGCGGCCTGGCCGGCAAAGCCAAGGCCCTGCTCCTCGGAATAGGCCTGCAGATAATCGCCCGTGGGCAGGGCATCGGCAAAGGTCGGGGTATCGAGACCGACCGAAGTCTGCAGACTGTCGTCACCAGCCTCCTGAACGGCGGTCGCGGCGCCCTCAGCGTCCCACTCGCCCCAGGCGTCACCGGTGGCCAGCAAGCCGAGCGGCGTGGCCACGACAAGCACGGCGACCAGGATGAGCGTGGGAACCAGCGAGGTCTTCTTGGCAGT
Organism: Collinsella sp. HCP3S3_D1; assembly: GCF_052064015.1. Classification (NCBI taxonomy): domain Bacteria; kingdom Bacillati; phylum Actinomycetota; class Coriobacteriia; order Coriobacteriales; family Coriobacteriaceae; genus Collinsella; species Collinsella sp. HCP3S3_D1. The sequence continues at coordinate 84,600 of NZ_JBQHWK010000005.1, read as the reverse complement.
AGCGCCCTCGGCAGCAAACTGGCCATCGGCGGCCTCGGGCCCGACGATAACACTCGGCGCCGTCTTCTTAATGAAACCGTAGATGGCGGCCGTCGCCACGCCCTCGACCACGCCGGCTACCAACATGTGCGGGATCATCATGGCCGGAATGGCAATAGAGAGCGGGAAGGGGCAGTACAGCGGCGCGCCCGAAGCGTTGGTAAAGAACATCGGCTGAATACCAAACTCGATCGCCGTGCACAGGGCCGCCAGGCACAGGCCGACCCAACCGCTTACGACGGCCGAAACCGAGGTGCCCCAGCTCTTGTCGTGCAAACGGCTGTTGAGCGCACGGAACACGATAGCGGCGGCAAACGGCAGCACGAAGGCCATGTTAAAGCAGTTGGCGCCAAAGGACAGGATGCCGCCGTCGCCAAACAGCAGCGCCTGCAGCGCCAGCGCGACCGAAACCGCGATGGCCGCGGCCTCCGGGCCCAGCAGCAGCGCGATGAGCGCGCCGCCGACGGCGTGACCCGTGGTACCGCCGGGCAGCGGCACGTTGAACATCATGAGCAAGAAAGAGAATGCGGCGCAGATACCCAGGAACGCCATGTGCTCGCGGTCGAGCGTGGCGCGCACCTTTTTGATGCAGTGAACCCAAACGGGCACCATCGCCACTGCCATGAGGACATCGGTCTGCGGGGACAGATAATTATCTGGAATGTGCATGTACGCCTCCCGGTTATCGGCGCACAGAATTACAACGCCGCTTAAATCACCTTGCCAGTGTTACGTATTGTCAGATTCGTAACACGCCACGGGCTATCATAGCAAAACGGCGCACTGCCGACAAAGCAGTACGCCGTTATGCAATGCGCGTGTCATATATGCAGGCTCAGCAGCGCCTTATACCGAGGATAGCAGTCACGTAAGGCTCGGCATCAGCCACCGCTGACCCATACCCCAGTGCAGGACCTAGCCGCGGACCTCGCCGTTTACGCCCTTGCACACCTTGGTGACAATCTTCTGGTGCGCTTTTTCGACCTCTTCGCTGGTAAGCGTGTGGTCGTCGGAGCGATACGTAAGCGCAAAGGCCATGGACTTCTTGCCCACGCCCACGCGGACCGGATCGCGGTAGACGTCGAACAGACGCACACCCTCGAGCAGCTTGCCGCCGGCGCTGGTAATGCGGCGCTCAAGGTCCTCGCAAGTCACGGAGTTGTCGACCACGATAGCAAGATCGTGCTCAACAGCCGGGTACTGCGAGAACTCGCGGTAGTTCTCCTGGTTGCGGGCGCCCTTGATCAGCTTGTCCAGGTCGAGCTCAAAGGCAACGACGACCTCGTCGATACCCATGGCTTCGCGCGCCTCGGGGTGGATCTCGCCGACCCAGCCCAGCACGGTGCCGCCAGACAGAACCTCGGCGGCACGGCCCGGCTGCAAGAAGGCATAGCCCTCGCCCTCGACGGGACGGAAGCGAACCTTCTCGATGCGCAGCTGGGCGAGCAGCTCCTCGACGATGCCCTTGCCAAAGAAGAAACGCAGCTTGCGGTACTTCATGTTCCAGGACTGCTCGCTCCACTGGCCCGAGAGCACGCCCGCCACGGACTTAGTCTCCTTGGGCAGGCTGGCGTTCTCGCGGCCGTGGAACAGGCTGCCGACCTCGTACAGGTGCACGTTGGGCGTGCCATGGGCCTCGTTATAGGCCACAGACTGCAGCAGGCCCGGCAGCAGCGAGCGGCGCATCTCGGTCTGCTCGGCCACCAGCGGGTTCATAAGTACCACGGGGCAGCCGCGGCCCTCGGTGGACATGCCGATCTTCTCCAGGTCGCCCGGCGCGGCAAAGCCAAAGGTCGTGGTCTCGTTGAGGCCGCAGGCACGCAGGATCTCGCCGACCTTGCGGGTAAGCTTCTGCTCGCGGGTCAGGCCACCGATGTGGTTCTTGGCAGCCGGGATGGTCGCCGTCACGCGGCCCATGCCCCACAGGCGCAGGACCTCCTCGATCAGGTCGATTTCACGCGGCAGGTCGGGGCGGAAGCTCGGCGGGGTAACCATAAAGTCCTCGCCGTCGCGCTCGACGGTGCAGCCCAGGCGGGTGAGCGAGCGCTCGATAAAATCGGGCTCGATGTCGGCGCCGCAGATGGCGTGCACGCGGGCCAGGCGCAGCTTAATGCTGTCGATGGTCTTGGGCGCGGGGAACACATCTACGTAGCCGGGAGCGACCTCGCCGCCGGCGATCTCCTCGATGAGCGCGCAGGCAACATTGGCCACATCCACGCAGCCGGTCTCATCGACCTGGCGCTCAAAGCGGATGGAGGCGTCGGAGATCAGCGACAGATCGCGGCTGGTGTGCGAGGTGCGACCGGCGTCGAAGCAGGCGCTCTCGACCATCACGTCGACGGTGTCGTCCTCGATCTCGGAATCCATGCCGCCCATAACGCCGGCCAGCGCCACGGGGCGCTCGCCGTCGGTGATAAGGCCCATGCCGGCGTCGAGCGTGCGCTCCTCGCCGTCGAGCGTCGTGAACTTCTCATCCTGCTGGGCGGCGCGAACCACCACGCGGCGCCTGCCATCGCGCTCGGCAAAGGTGTCCAGGTCAAAAGCGTGCAGCGGCTGACCGGTGAGCATCATCACATAGTTGGTGATGTCGACGATGTTGTTGTGCGGGCGCACGCCCAGGGCGTTAAGGCGCTTGACCATCCAGTCGGGCGACGGGCCGACCTTCACGTTGCGCACGATGCGGGCGACATAGCGGTCGCACAGGCCCTCGTCGGCGATCTCGACCGAAAGCTCGTCGTCGGTCGCGCGGCCGGTCTCCGCCTTGATGGCGGGCAGCTCAACGTGGAAGTCGCGATCGAAAATGGCACCGGTCTCACGGGCCATGCCGATCATGGACAGGCAGTCGGGGCGGTTGGGCGTGATCTCGCAGTCGAGCACGGTATCACTCGAGCCCACATACTCGGCAAACGGCATGCCGCAGGGCGTATCCTCGGGCAGGATCATGATGCCGGAGTGGTCGCCGCCCAGGCCGAGCTCGCGCGCGGAGCAGTTCATGCCCATGGACACGACGCCGCGAAGCTTGCTCTTCTTGATCTTGACGTCACCGGGAAGCACGGCGCCGATCATTGCCGTGACGATGTGGTCGCCGGCCTCAAAGTTCTGAGCACCGCAGACGATCTGCAGCGGAGCGGGGTTGCCGTCGGCGTCGAGGTTCTTGTCACCCACGTCGACCGAGCACACATACATATGGTCGCTATCGGGGTGCGGGGTCTTGGTGAGCACCTTGGCGGTCACCACGTGGTCGAAAGACTCGCCCACGGTGTCGATCGCCTCGACCTCGGTGCCGGTACGGATATATTCGTCCGAAAGGGTCTTGGGATCCTCCGGAATATCGATCATGGTCTTGAGCCAGTCGTAAGAAACACGCATCTAACTGGTCTCCTTTCATCTGTAACGTCTGCAATAAACAGACGGAAAACTCCAGCTACGGAGACGGGTTTCCGAGGTGCCGCAGATTGCCCCGAAAGAGGAGCGCCGCGTACTTGGGTACGCAAGCGACGGTTTGAGGGGCAAGGTGCGGTGGCTCGGGAAGCCGCCGGGACAGGTCAACTTAAAACTGATTCAGGAAACGCATATCGCCTGTCATGAGCGTTCTGAGGTCGGGCAGGTCGTAGCGCAGGGCCGCGACGCGCTCGGCGCCAATGCCAAAGGCGAAGCCGGTGTACTTCTCGGGGTCGATGCCGCAGTTGATCAGGACGTTGGGGTCGACCATGCCGCAGCCCAAGATCTCGATCCAGCCGCTGTGCTTGCAGAAGTTGCAGCCCTTGCCGCCGCAGACGTGGCAGCTCACGTCCACCTCGCAGGAAGGCTCGGTGAAGGGGAAGAAATGCGGGCGGTAACGCGTCTTGCGGTCCTCGCCAAACATGCACTTAACAAAGTAGTCGAGCGTGCCCTTAAGATCGCCAAAGGTGATGCCCTCGTCGACGACCAGGCCCTCGATCTGGTTGAACTGCGGCAGGTGACAGGCGTCGGCCGTGTCGGGACGGTAGACGGTGCCCGGGCAGATCATGTAGATGGGCGGCTTCTGCGACTCCATGGTGTGAATCTGCACGCCCGAGGTCTGGGTGCGCAGCAGCACATCGGACTCGCCGTGGGCATGCGCCTCGGGGTGCGCGACGCTGCCGGGGTTGTTGTCGACCACATAGAAGGTGTCGCGGGCCGAGCGGCTCGGGTGATCCATGGGGGCGTTGAGCGCGGTGAAGTTGTAGTAGGAGGTGTCGACCATGGGACCGGACTCGACGGTGTAGCCGATACCGCTAAAGATATCCTCGGCCTCCTCGATGATCTGCTTGATCAGGTGCTGGTGGCCGATCTGCGGACGAATGCCCGGCAGCGTGATGTCGACGGCCTCGTGCTCCAGTGCGTGCTTGAGGGCGGCGGCCTTCATCTCGGTGGTGCGCTCGTCGAGCATGCCCTCGATCAGCTGGCGCATCTCGTTGGCGCGCTTGCCCATAACGGGGCGATCCTCGGGGGCGAGCTTGCCCATCATGCGCATCAGGCCGGTAATACGACCCTTGCGGCCGAGCAGCTCAACGCGCGCAGCCTCGAGCTTGGCGGCGTCGTCGGCGCCTGCGACGAGCTCCTTGGCCTCTTCCTCGAGTTTGACCAGATCATCAATCAGACTCATGTCTTCCCTTTCGTCTCTCGCGTTCCCCGCTCGCCAGGACGACTGCCGCCGTCTGGCGTTGCAAAAACGCGGCCCGGTTCGGTAACAAAAAACCGTCCTCGGGCATGTGCATTGCCCAAGGACGGTTGAATTCCGCGGTACCACCTTGTTTGACCCGGCGGATGTCTGGCCCGCCGTGCCCACTCTATGCCCCTTATCGCGAGGCTCACGGCTTCCCTACTGGGGCTTCGCCGCCGCTGGCCGCGCGCCCGTTGAGGTTGCTGCTCGGGAGTGAACGCTTGGCCCTTGCCACCGCAGGAAGGCTTGCAGCCCATGACCTTCCCTCTCTTGCCGGCGACGCGGCGGGCAAAACCCTCTCCGTCAACGCATTGGGCTATAGGATAACACATTCTGCGAGCATATCGCCGCGTTCCGTTTTGTTCGCACTGGGTACAAGGCGGGTAGCTGTGCAAACTGGCCGCACGCCCACCCGTGGCGTCCGGTCTGCGAGATCAAGGATATAGGTATGGGAAAGAAACTCGATAAGAAAGCCAAGGCCGCCGTGGCCAAGGCCTCTAAGAACGCCAAGGCGGGCAAGGGCATCAAGAAGCTCCGCAAGCTCGAAGGCAAACTATGGACCCGCGAGTACCTGCTCAAGATTGCCGAGTTCGATGGCGCGACGATTGCCCCCGCCAACGGCGCTGCGGCCCGCGCCGATGCTATGGGCACCCTTGCCGGCGAACATCACAAGCTCCTGACCAGCAAAAAGTCCGTCGAGCTTGTAAGCTCGCTGGCACACGAGACCGTCGCCGGCGGCAAGATCGACGACCCACAGCTGCTCGACGAGATCCGTGTGCTCGGCCGCGACCAGCGCGAGGCAAGCGCCATTCCCACCGAAGAGGCCGAGGCCTGGACCAGGCTCACCTGCGAGGCCGACGCCGTGTGGCACAAGGCCAAGACGGCCAACGACTGGGCGAGCTTTGAGCCCTACGTGGATAGAATCGTCGCCCAGCTCAAGCATCAGGCCGAGCTCATGGACCCCAAGCACGACCCATACGATGTTTGGCTCGACCAGTACGAACGCGGCCTTTCCGCCAAGAGCTTCGATGCGTTTTGTGACGAGGTCAAGGCCACCGTCGTGCCGCTCGTTCACGCCATCGGCGAGCGCGGGCAGCAGCCTACTGCCGACTTTTTGCACGCGCATGTGCCCGAGGCCGCCCAGCGCGCCATGAGCTTCGACCTGATGAAGCTCGTCGGCCTTAACCTGGACGACACCACGCTCGCCTTTACCGAGCACCCGTTTAGCGAGGGCTTCTCGGTGGGCGATGCGCGCATCGCCACGCACATCTACGAGAACGACTGCATCTCCAACGTCTATAGCATCATCCACGAGGCGGGGCACGCCATGTACGAGCTGGGCGTCAATCCCGCTTACGCGCGCACGTGTCTGGAGGGCGGCACCTCCATGGGCATTCACGAGAGCCAGAGCCGCTTTTTCGAGAACACCGTAGGCCGCAGTCGCGCTTTTATGGGCCCGCTGCTCGAAGTGCTGCGCCGTCACGCGCCCGAGGTCTACGGCAACGTGGACGAGGACACGCTCTACCACGCCGTGAACATCGCTCAGCCGTCGCTGATCCGTACCGAGGCCGACGAGCTCACCTACCCGCTGCATATTATGGTGCGCTACGAGATTGAGCGCATGCTGTTTGCCGGCGAGGCCACGGCCAAGGACATCCCCGCGCTTTGGAATCGCTTTATGGACGAGTACCTGGGTATTCCTGTTCCCGACGACACGCGCGGCTGCCTGCAGGATACGCACTGGAGCGGCGGCTCGTTTGGCTACTTCCCCACGTATGCGCTGGGCAGCGCCTACGATGCCATGTTTGTGCCGGCCATGTGCCGCGACGGTGTCGACCTTAACGGCGCCTGTTCGAGCGGCGATTTGGCACCCGTCCGTGCTTGGCTGGGCGAGCACATTTGGCAGTGGGGCCGCGCCAAGGACGCGCCGGAGCTCATCAAGGGCGCGTGCGGTATGGCATTCGATGCCCGCTACTACTGCAGCTACCTGCAGGACAAGTTCACCACGCTGTACCAGCTGTAAGGATTGACCAGCACGCCATCGCCATCGCCAACCATGTTGACGTCGATGTCTTGGCAACGTCAGCGAAAACGGCCCCAAGCGAGCAAGGTGACGTGAAATGAAAGGGCGCTGACCTTCTGGTCGCGCCCTTGAAATTGAACGCCAGATTGCCGCTTGGGGCCGTATGTAGCGTCGAGCGGTTACGCGGTTTGGTAAAACTGCGTAACTACAGAGCCTCCAGCGCGGCGGCGATGCGCTTCATGGCGGCGTCGGCGGCGTCTTGGTCGGGGGCCTCGGCCAAAACGCGAATCACCGACTCGGTTCCGCTCTTGCGCACCAGCACGCGGCCCTCGCCTGCCAGCAACGCCTCGGCCTCGGCGATGGCGGCCTGCACGCCCATGTTGCCCAGCGCAGCATCCTTGTCCGCCACGCGTACGGCAACCTGCGCCTGCGGCAGCAGCTTGCACGGCACCGCGAGCTGCGAAAGCGTCTCGCGTTCGGCACGAATCACTTCCATCACACGCAGCGAGGTCATAATGCCGTCGCCCGTACGCTCGATATCGCCAAAGATCGTATGGCCCGTCTGCTCGCCACCCAGGCTGTAGCCGCCCTCGCGCATCTTGGCATACACGTGGCGGTCGCCCACGCCGCTGGTCACGGCACTCAGGCCGGCAAGCTCCAGCGACTTAATCAGGCCAAAGTTGCTGGCGATCGTCGGCACCACGGTACCGCCCGAGAGGCGCCCGTGCTTGTTAAGATACACGCCGCACACGTACAGAATCTGGTCGCCGTCGACCACGCGGCCGCGCTCGTCCACTGCCAGGCAGCGATCGGCATCGCCGTCGTAGGCAAAGCCCACGTCCAAGCCTTGCTCCACCACATGGCGCTGCAGGCGCTCCATATGCGTAGAGCCGCAGTCGACGTTAATGTTAAAGCCGTCGGGTGCGGCGTTAATCACGCGCACATCGGCGCCGAGCGCATCGAACACCGGCTTGGCGACAGAGGACGCCGAGCCGTTGGCGCAGTCAATGCCAATCTTGACGCCCTGCAGCGAAAAGTTCGCGCTTGCAATGAGCGAGGCAATGTAGCGGTTGCGGCCCTGCATGTAGTCAACCGTGGCGCCAATGTGGTTGCCCGTGGCCAGCGGCACCTCGCTCTTGCCATCGATGTAGTCCTCGATGAGCTCCAGCACGTCCTCGTCCATCTTAAAGCCGTCGCTGTTAACCAACTTAATGCCGTTATCGCAAAACGGGTTGTGGCTCGCACTGATCATGATGCCGCAATCGAAGCAGCCCTCCACGGTCTGGTGCGCCACGCCCGGCGTAGGAATCACATGCAGCATATAGGCGTCTGCGCCGCTCGCAACCAGACCGCTCACCAGCGCCGCCTCGAACATATAGCTCGAGCGACGCGTGTCCTTACCCACGATCACGCGCGCCTTGGCCCCGCGCCTGGCGCCGTAATACCAGCCCACAAAGCGGCCGATCTTGTACGCGTGCTCCACGGTCAGCCCAACGTTGGCCTCGCCGCGAAATCCGTCGGTGCCAAAGTACTTCATATCTTACTTATCCTGTTCGAACGTTTGAGCGGTCGGCGTGGTACGAACCTCAAGCTCTTTGTGCCCAGAGTCCTTCGAAGTCGTGACCGTGTACTCAACCTTTATGTCTTGTCCAAGAAGCATGTGGACGCCGCCCCATGCAACCTTCAGGCCATCGTGCGTCGCTTCGCTCATCTCGATAGAACCGGAGCCCGAAGTCTTAATGTCCGAAATGCTGCCTCCCGCGGGAGCATAGAGATAGAGTCTCAGCACCTCGTCATCAATATCCTGGCTAATGCCGTTATGGCCCTGGAAATAACCAGGCATCTCGGCCTTCTCCTGGGGGGTCATCGTGTTCTTGAGCGTAGTGGTCACTCGATACGTCGTCGAACCGTCGGCATTTTCAACCGAAGAATCGATGGTGACTCGCTTATCGAGAAACCAATCCATCTTTGAGTAACTGTAGTTGTTCACATAGACGCCCAAGATCGGAGCCTCCGACGTATCGGTTTGGAGAGCGCCGGAGATGCCAAGGGCCTTCGCGGCCTTTTCCTCGTCGTCGTTTCTCGAATACATCAGGATGCGACCCTCGGAAGCACCCTTTTCGATGGCGGCAGCGATCTTAGTAATATCGCTGGAGCCCAGTTCGTCCACGATCTTGTTAAAAGCCGATCCGGCAACCGCCGCAAAAATGGCGTCCTGTTCCTCTGCCGGGTAATTCCAATAAACATCGTGCATCAGTACCTTTGCAGCGTTGCTTCCGTCGACGACGGTGCCGTCGGGAAGCTGCGTGCCGCCTACAATGCCGAGCATATACTGCAAAAATACCGGATCGACTGCAAATACGCCGTCGATGTCATCTCCGACAATGGCCTTCTGCATATCGCTGACAAGCTGAGCCGCACGCGGATAATCGGGCGTCATCGTAACGTCGCCCATCGTGTATCCGAGCGTGTTGAATCCCGTCAGGCCCCATCCGGTCGTGAACAAGTTTGCCTCTTCATCGGTGATGGGAAGCGGACTCAAAGGCTCTTTCATCAAGTCGACTTTGACAAAATCGCCCAGTTCGAGCTTACCGTCAGTCACCGACATCACGCCGCGAGAACCCGGGAAACCGCCGCAGGCGCGGATCTCGACATTGCTCATCGCGAGCACAAGATAATGGCGCGTCTGGCCGTTGACGCCGAGCATCTGGGGCAGAACGGGGGCGATCTTCTCTGCCGCGTCGACTACACCGTCCAGAGTGGCAAAGCCGTCCTTTGCCTTATCGACCAGCTCGGTCACCTGGGCGATATGCGTATCGCCAATACCCTGCACCTTTTTGTTGGCGCTCTTGAACGCCTTCGAGCTATCGGAGAGCGAATCGGCGACCGCCTGCAGCGCGGACACGTTGATTGTCCCGTCCTGGAACAGCTTGCCAGGCGTTGCCTGAGCGAGATTATCGGCCATGGGGACCAGCGCGCCGCTCGAAACATCGGACAGAGCGTCGACCATGGTGCGGGCGGCGCTAATATCGCTGCCATACACCGGAATGAACGAGGCCATCGTCCACACCGGGCTCGAGGTCTCCGCCTTCATGCTGCTGCAAAGGTCGTTGATCTTCTTCGCATCGTCGGGCAGGGTCGAAAAATCGCCCGACGTGACCTTACCCTTAAGGTCTGCGACGATACCCACGGCCTCCTTTGCCTGGGCCTTCACGGTCTTTGCCGAGTTAAAGAACATGAAGCCGCTCACGCCAAGTGCAACGAGGACAACCGCGACGACAGCAACGACCGCTGTGGCGGCATAACGGTTCTTGTTCTCGCCCTTGCGATGACGATGACGGACCAGCCCGTCCGACGTCGTGCTCGACGAAGTGCCGCCGCCGTAGTTCAGGCCAAAATCGTAATAGTCTTCTTTGGAACCCGAGCCCACAAACTCGGCACCGCTATCGTCCAGACGGGCAAACGTGCCGGTCTCGGAAGCTCCCGTGTAAATCGTGCCCAAGTTGCCCGTGATGCCTGCATCCTTGAGCGACGAGGTGTTGCCGGCAGCATTGGCGCTGCCTGCATTGCCTGCGGGATTTGCGGAGACCTCGCGCGGTGGCACTGCGGGGGTAGCCCCGGTCGCAGCGGCCTGGCCGTTTGCGCGGGCCGCCTTTTTTGCCTTCTGAGACTGCTCATACAGAGCGGTGAACATCGCCGTCTCGCCCGGAGACGTGCGATTGCCGGCGCCGTTCTGGCCAATGCCACCCGGAGCGCTGGGCCTTCCCGCCCCGTTAGAACGCGGCGGGACCGCAGAACGGCCGTCTCCGCTACCTTTAAAATGATTTCCAGCCATAGAGAAATCCTCGCAATACAAAAGTCGATAAACGTTATCAGTTTATGTCATATTGAACGCGCGCAGCTAAACTCCAGACATGCGTCCTGATTACACGCAACATGCGCGAATCCCTATTCAGTTTTTAACTTGTATCAGCCGCTGCGTCGACTACACCGTTAAAAACATCATTACGATAATCATGGCAAAGCCGATAAGGTCGGTCGGCAAAAATACCGTGCCCAGCATAACGGCGCTGGTAACGGTTGCCGAGACCGGCTCCACGGTCCCGATGAGGCTCGCGCGCACCGAGCCGATGTCCTTGACGCCCTGCATATAGAGCATGTACGCCAAAAACGAGCCCACGACCACAAACACCGCGAGCGCCTCGACGCCGGCGGCATCGAGCGCCGGCATATGGGCCCACGGCTGCACGAAAACGCACGAGACCACGCCTGCCGTGAGCATGGCAGAGCCTGTAACGATGGGGCTGCCGTATTCGGGCAGGATCTTGGCGGGAATCACCGCCATGCAGGTGGCGCTCACCGCGCACATAAGACCCGCCACCAGACCGAGCGGCGAGATGCTCAGGCTCGTGGGGTCGCCGCCGGTGGCGATCAAAAACGTGCCGCCAAGGGCCAGGCCAATACCGATAACCTCGCGCATGCGCGGTTTGCGGCGATCGGTGATGCAGGTATATCCCATGATGATGACCAGCTGCAGGCACTGAAGGACCGTCGCGGTTCCGGCGTTGGTCAGGCGCACGGCCGAAAGATAGCAAAACTGGTTGAACAGCAGGCCAAAGGCGGTAAAGAGCAACAGCTGCTTGCGGTCGGTCGGCGTCGTCCAAAGCTTAACCAGGCGTGCGCGGTCGCGCGTGACAACCACAGCCATAAAGAGCAGGCCGGCGAGAATCTGTCGTATGCTCATAAGCCACAGCGTATCGACATGGTAGGTATCGAACAAAAAACTCGCGCTGGTGCCCGAGAAGCCCCAAAACGAGCCGCCCACGAGCGTAGCCAACATGCCCACGATCATCTTGCGCGTCTGGGCATCGTTGAGGCGGTCGCGCCATGCACGGCGGGTGCTGCGGCTGAGCTCATCGGTGCCCTCGGGCACATCAATGTTCGATATATCGGTCATCGGCACCGAAGTCCCTGTGCCTTCGACCTGCTCGACACGCTCTTTGCTCATCCCGCTCCCCCGAAACAGCCTGGAAACAATTCGGCTTACCTTACCACGGCGAAGGCACCAGCTGGGGGCTTGTCCGCTTATCGGTAGGACAATTCCGCAGACGTCTCTTCCATGGTTCGGCATCGCAACGGCTTTGCATTATGCGACAGCCAAATCACGGCAGCGAGCTCTTTTAAAATGGGCGCGACAAAGCCCTTTGATTCCACAACGTTAGCGATTTTAAAAAATATTCTTGCCACCGAGTTCAAGCTCCGTTATATTATCCCTTGCGCACTTGCGCACCCTTGATCGGGCGTTTAGCTCAGGGGGAGAGCGCTTCCCTGACACGGAAGAGGTCACAAGTTCAAATCTTGTAACGCCCACCAAATGTTCGCAGCCCAGATGCTATGCCTCTGGGCTGTTTTGTTTTATGTGCTAAGCCAAAAGGGCGCCGTGGCACCCAAATCCGCTTCGGCAGCTCCAATAACCATCCCAATCGAGGCTGATACCGCCTCTACATAACCGGTAATCATCCCGGCAGACCCCAAGTTGCTTCGGTATCGCCGGCAATTACCCCTGCCACACCCAAAGTCGCCCAGACAACCCCGGCGACCGCCCCAACCAGCCCCAAAATCACCCAAACAGCCTTGGCGACCGCCCCGATCTGGCCTTCGCAAGCCTCGCGGCCACATCCGGACAGCCTTCCCATAACCAGGTCTAATACTTTTCCCGAGAAGTGAACGACCTTATTTGGACCCCTGAAGCATCCACACTTTTTACAGCCAAAACCGCAGGATTCCAATGATAAAACCGCAGGAAATAAGCCACCAAAAGTGTCGATGTTTCGGGGGTCCGTTTTGACTCGTTCACTTCTCGGGAAAAGTATTAGACCTGACAATGAGGCCCTTGGTCCCATGCCCAGCAACCGCCCCTACCAATGTTGACGCGCCTCGATTACGACCTGCCAAAGCTTAAACCGCTTCGCTTCGACGCGCTTGAGGGCAAAGTATCGCTGCTCCTCGCTCATGGGCTTGTTAAAAATGGGTCGCTTGTTCCGATGCAGCTTCCGTCGGATGCGTTCGCACAGCCGGATGAGCTTGTCGTAGTCATTTGCCTGCTCAGTCGTCACGGTGAAGTGTGCCACGCCGCTCAACAGCTCCAACTCGTTGCGGCGCTCGGCATCCTTGTAAATCTTCTCGCGTCCGTCATGAATGGCATCGCTATCGTAATCGACCATCGCGGTCAGCACCTCTGGCAGCAGCCCGGCCTTTACTTTATCCATGCCCACCTCGACTTTAGCCGTAAGCGTTATGTCGGGTGTGCGCTCCAACACGCGAAGCTTGTGATCACGTCCGTCATTGTATCCATCGCGAATGAAGACCTTCTTGTTAAGTTCGGCCTTGCCCAATGCATACCCGCCGTAGCGCGCAGGCAGCGACATAAACATGCAGAGCCCCGACTCCCTCGGAGAGCGCGACCCCTCGATCACATATGCAAGCAGCGCCTTTGCCTTCGCGATACCCCTCACCTTGGGTGACTTCTCGATATACGCCTCGATGAGCTCCTTAGTCGTGAGCCTGCTATCGCGCATGCCCGCATCCCTGCCTGTTACCCCACCGGGAGCAAGGTTATCCAGCCGGTAATCCGATGTCATCGCATAGCCGGCATAGACGGCCGCTGCCACATCGCCATCGTGCACAGCCTGCAAAAACGCCAGCTCGGGAGAGCACACATACGCATCAAGGTCGCCCATCCAGTGGCCCAGCGAGATAAACGAACCCGCCGGGAGCTCGTTGGTGCACAGATGCGTCTTAACATGCTTGCTCTGCCGACGGCCGGCGCGCGACGGCACCAGCAAATCCAGCGTTTCGATCCCCAGGTCATAGCGATCGATAACCTCCTGCGCTTCTTGGTCCAAGAGCGCACAGGCACCTGCAATCGACACGACCTCTGGCTCCGAATCCCCAAAGCGAGGGTTCGGCATGTGCGCCAACAGCGCCAATGCGGCGTTATGTGAAACGATAAAGTACCTCATGGCGCGAAGATAGCACGCACGCCGGCGGGGGCTGGCGGTCCTGTTAAGTTTCCGGTAAACGACCGGCGGTTTTTTCGCCGAGGTGCGCCAAAGTGTTCATTCGCCGATGCCCAAACCGCAATCCGTCAAGTTTTTGGCAAGGTTGCCGCCCAACTGGCCAAAAGCCGACCATCTACTTGCCAGTTTATCCAAGGCGTAACCAACCAGTCCTCACCGCGGCTTCTCGGCAAAACGCCACAACGTCCACACCCTGCGGTATCCTTGAGCCACTTACACCTGTAGCACCAAGGAGCCACCATGCGCACCGAGCTCGATGTTCCCTTTTCGCGCAAAGAAGAAGCCAAGGCGCTGGGCGCCAAATGGGACCGGACCAAGAAGATCTGGTATGTACCCAGCGGCGTCAACCCCGAGCCCTTTGCCGAGTGGCTGCCCGGTGTTGACCGATCCGACCCCTCTGCGCCGTATATATATCTAGTACTGGGCAAGCGCGAATGCTGGAAATGCCACAAAGAGACCTCGGTCGCGGCCTTCGGCATTCCCTATCGAGCCGATGACAGCGAGGGCATCGCCATCGCGCACGCACCCAACAAGGCCGGGCACATTGCCATCGACACGACCAATGCCAACGCGCTCGCCATTGTTCCCGCTCTTGGCTGCGTCCCGGGCGAGATCCGCGACTATCTTTCTAAGCGCTGTGGCTACAAGCCCGTAGGCGCGCGAGCCTCCAAAGCCCCATCACTCGGCAACACGTGCACCAGTTGCGGCGCGCTGCAAGGCAGCCGCTATCTGTTCGAAGAACCCACGTCCCCGTTTGCCCTCACTGCCATCAACAAGCTGCCGGCACTGGAGTTTGTGCGCGTCGAAGTTGCCGGCGTCTTTGGCGTTCCGGCCACGCATACCAATTTTGACCAGGCACTCTTTACCTGGGCACGCGACCATCACGCCGAGTTCCACAAGCAGCTCGGTGAGGGGGTTTATTTGTAGAGACGGAGAGGCCTTCACAGCCAGCTCCTCCGCATCACCTATCCCCCGTCGCAAACGTCATACACGATATCGAGGCCGCAAACAGGGCATTTCTCCGGATACACCGGCATATGAACGCCCGTCCGTTTTCTCACTTCGTCGCTGAGTCTGTCGCGCGCATCGATGAACCGAATATCGAGACACGATATTTGTGAGCCGCAATAAGGACAGGAGACGGCAAACGACCCGCAATCAACCTCTACGCCCGGAAACATATTGTTGTCGATAAGGGCACACGGCAGTTTTCCGTACTTCCCCATCGCAATATCGCCTCTCCAGCTCACACGCGCTCCTCTCTCGCTATCCAAATCAGGAAGAGCATGCACCGGCGGGCGTGCACGAGATTGCATCGCCACGCGATCCGATCAAACAACACGATCGTAAAAGACCGCCAAAGCCAAATACGCTAATACGGCAGAAGCCCCGCCTTTTCACGCTTCTTTTCCGAGCGATCAAACTCAATGCGATGGGCCTCGAGAAACACCGCATTGGGTCGCCACTGACGCTCATTCGGCTGCCTTAGCGTCGCACCTGCAAAGGAAGCGTAGTCGGTCTTATCCAGCAGGTACGATCCGCACAGCCGATATTCGCCGCAAACAGGCTCAAACGAAATCAGATGAGCATCGAATAGAGCATGAAAATCGCGCCGAAGCAGAATGCCATTGCTGGCAACCTGTGATTTGGGTCCCGAGTAATTCTCGATATGTGCAGCCTCCAGTGCCTCGTTAACCCCACAACCCGACACCGCGCAGCGACCATCATAGGCGGCAATGAGCTGCTTGCGGAACCATTGCTGCCCCAATCGCTCGCGTCTCAACGCATAGCGAACTTTTTCGTCATCGGTCGCACTCTGTCCGGCAAACTCAATGTCGACTGGCATGTGCTTCAGATAGCTCATGTCGGATGCAAAACGAGGGTCCGGTCCGCCTTTATGAACGGGACCATGCAGAACAAACCAGCCGTTTTCGGGCTCAAACCGTTCAACAAACGCAAGGCCAAGCACCTTATAGCCCACCTCGGTTGCAAATATGACTCCGACTGGTACGCCATATTCCATGCAGTTGAGCATTTTACGGTTGTAATTCTGGTCTCGAGAACCAACGGCGCCTGGCGCTTGAACCGAATACTTAATGACCCACGTACCGTCATCCAAATAGAGCGGAGGAACATCGGTGTAGAAGCTCTTTTTAGAGTTATGGACCGAAAGCGCAAAGATCTTATTGGGATCTTGCTTCACCCGGTTCTGGCCCGGCCAGAAGATCCCTGAATCCCGCGTTACGGGAAAGAAGTCCGCGCCAATTCTCAAACGATACTGATACTGAGGGCTATCTTCCTTGGTGCGGTGCGGAAGGCTGGTCCAAACGCCGCCGCGCTGTTCCTCACCCAGAAACCACTCCCATGCCTCAACGTATTCGGAAGGCACGAGACTGCAGGCACGGTCATAGCTTGGTCCATCCATCAACGGAACAGCAAGGTCAATGTCGTTCATCGCCAGCACCTACAACCATACGAACGCGAGTCATGCCCCTCAATAATATGGCCGAGAGTCAATTATTACGAGATCTCATTCCGCGATCGGCACATCGTTGATGCTCTCGGTTTGCCGCTGGCGCGCTCATACCCCGCTATCCCACTCCCCTGTATACTGATGTAGCACGTGTTTCATCCGGGCTTGTTGGGCCGGATTGTTCATGGGAGGGTCTTATGGCTGCTTCGAATCCGCCTAAGGGAAGCGTTTCTTCTTCGTCCATCAAGCCGGTGACGCGCAAGGCCGTGCGCTGCCAGCGCGAGGTCGCTTGGCTTGTCACGCAAGCGGCGGGCAGGCTTGTGGCGACCACTCAGGACGTCAATGCGCCTACGCCGAGCTTTGTGTTAGCGGCGGCGCTGGATTTTGTGCGCCAATTGGAGCTTGCCGCACAGGATGCCAGCGGCCACCTCGACTACCAGAATGTTATGGCGCCCGACCTGCAGACGTTCTGCCACATGGCCAAGTTGCCCGCCGCGCCCAATGCGCTTTCGGACGCGGGCTACATGTTTACGCTTTCGGGCGCGGACCTTATCCGCGATATCTACGCATACTGCAGCGAGCTCGCCGAGCGCCACGTCTTTGACGCGGCAGAAGTCAAACCGGGATATGTCATCAAGCTGGTTCTTAGGCTGTTCTTGATGGACGGGTTCGGGGCCATGCCGGCGTAAGCCGAATCTTCAGCATCACCGTCGACTGAGCAACAACCGCCTTACCTTAGTGGGCGCCAATTGAGGGTCGATTATTGGGTCGCCTCGTCCACTAACGCATTTATTCCACGCGCTCTGACAGTCGATACTTGCGGTTGCGGCTCGTCGCCGGCGCCGTGGGCTCAAGCTCGCCTTGAGCAATGAGCGCGTTGACGCGCGACCTAACCTGGGAAATTGTAAGCCCCGTGCGTTCTGCCAGTTCACGCGTCCCCAGCTCGCCGTAGTGTTTGAGTGCCGTCACAATTAAGCCCCCGCCATGATCGACCGGCTCGATCTTTGAACGGTAAAGTACGACCTTGAACCGATCGAACCCCGGGCAGAACAGGGGCTCGGCCAGACCATGCGCGCGCATGGCATCGATCATCATCGGGATGCCCGAGCCATTGCCCTCAGCCGGCGAACCTGCGCCATCCGGCAGCGGAACAATCGACATGAGTTTCATGAGCGTCGCGTTGCGGCACCGGGAGCTGCCGTCAAACAAGTTCTCGCGAGTCTTTCCTCCGTATAGGCCGCCGGGGTTCGTCACTTCGATACGGTCATCAAAGACGTCAACAGCGATCGACTGCCCACAGAACCGATCTCCGTATTCTCGGTGGATTACGGCGTTGGCGATTGCCTCGCGCAGGACCTCCTCGGGAATCTCCAGCGAGTCGACACGCGAGACGCCTTGGATCGTCGAGGTTCGCCGCAAATTCTTGGCGACTGCCGCGACGGCATCCGAGACCATTTCGCCCAACGTTCCCTCGCAGATCGTACGGTCCATGAACCTCAACGACCCCGCCGCGCCCTTCTGCGTTCCGGCATAGACCGCCACATCGATAAAGAGCTTAGGATAGAACTGCTGAGGATAGGCACTCGCAGCCAGGAGCCCGGCCTTAGTAACTTTGCCCTGGAAGTCGAGGAAATTCAGACGCTCCATCTTTGTCTTCTTGTCCGCCGCACCGCGCATCGCTCGAGGCGTCAACGAATAGGCACGCTCTATCGTGCGGTCGACCAGCGACTCGTCGAGATCGCCCGCACTCGTGCCGGGCACCGCATCGCGATCGCTAGGACTCGTCCGTTCATATGACGACAGTGCCAAAACCTCGGTCGACGAAAGGGGTACGTCTTTGTCATCGACGCGCTTGTAGCTGCCGCCCTGGGCGCCGCGTTCTATTACATAGCAGGGCTTGCTCGACGGGTCGAGCTCCTCAATCGTGATAACGAGAACCACGGTGCCCCGAAGCTCCACGCGCTCAATAGTGTATTTGGGCGGATTGGCCAGTTTTCCGCGACCGCCGGCATCACCCATGCCTGCGACAAATTGGTTGAGCACCTTCTCGGTCTCAAAGTCCTCAACCGGGACAAAGCCCGCGCGCTCGCTCACGCCGAGCACGATAATTCCGCCGGCGGTATTCGCGAATGCGCTAACCGTTTCCCATACGTCGCGAGAAAGCGTCGTGGCGCTCTCCTTGACCTCGACGCTAAGATCGTCCGAGCCCATGCGCCTTAAAGACTCGAGCAGACCGATCAGTTCGTTCTCGTTCATCTGCACGTCCTTTCGCTCGGTCCGGCGGAGAATGCCGCGAATAGATTTCCTTCGTCTCTCAGTTATCTCTCGTAATTATCTCTTGTCTCTCTGTTATCTCTCGTATTAGAGATGAGTGAAAGATGAGAGATAAGATATCTACCATCTGTTTCATTTAAACATGTTTTTGCTGGTAGAACAATCAGTATTGAGACAATACCGTGATTTCTTGTCTCTTTGCTGCTCAGTTATCTCTCATATTCATCTCTCGTCTTTCTGTTATCTCTCGTATTAGTGACGAATGAGAGATGAGAGATGCGTAAGCAATGGACGAGCGTGGATTTTTGGACAGTCGGAAAATCCCTCAAAAAAACGGGGCCGGCCTTACGCCGAGCCCCGTTTTCAAACGGTCAGTTAGCTATCCAACGCGCGAGCATAGGAGTTAACATTACGCCGCCGCGAACACTCCCAAGCCCGTTCCGATGATGCAGATTGCAAAGATGCCCAAGATGATCCAAATGGTCTTGACGCCCTTTTTGTACAGGGCGACGCAGGCAAAGGTTGCCAGCAAGGGCAGCAGACCGGGGAAGATCGAATCGAACAGATCCTGCAGGACAATCTCCGAACCGCCCACGTCAAAGGTCAAGGCAGTGGACAGTGAGACCTGTGCCGCAATCATGGCGCCGATAACGGTCATTCCGAGGACACCGGCAGCATGCGTCATGCGAGACATAAGGTTGTTCTCTTCGGACTGCTGCAAAAACTTGGTTCCCAGGTCGTATCCCAGATGGGCTGCGACGATACGCGTTGCAAAGTTAATCACGGAGTAAATGAGCGCGTACACGATGGGGCCGAGCGGGTTGCCCGTCGAAGCGATACCAATACCAATGCCGGCAGCGACCACGCGGAACGTACCCCAGTAGAACGAATCGCCAATGCCGGAAAGCGGTCCCATGAGGCCGACCTTCATGGCGTTAATCGAGGACGTGTCGAAGTTCTTATCGGCAGCCGCCTGCTCTTCCATCGAAACCGTTAGGCCGGCTACAAACGGAAGCACATGAGGCGTGATGTTAAAGAACTCAGTATGGCGATCGAGCGCCGCATAGTAATCGTCGTCGTTGGGATAGATCTTTCGCAGGGGCTTCTGAATGGTGTACATGAAGCCCATTGCCATCATCTTGTCGTACGACTGCGAGCACTGGCTCGTAAACTGGCGAAGGAACATGCTCCGATACATATCGGGAGTCATAATCGCATCCTTCTTGGCCTCTTTGAGGTCGGTGTTCTGGGTAGCCATTAGAAGTCCTCCTCTTCATCTGCAGCAACCGCCTGCGGACCGGACGAGCCCTCGCGGAAGGCCAGGAGCAGCGCGACGCAAATGGCAGCTGCGGCGACGCCGACCACGTCCATCTTGAGGTAAATGACCATAATGAAGCCGATGAACAGCCAAGGAAGAAGCTTGTTGTCGCCCATGGTCCTAATAAGAAGAGCGAAGCCGATGCAGACCATGACGCCGGACGCAACGTTGAGGCCGTCCATCACAAACTGCGGAATAGCGTTAAGCGCATTGTTGATGAGGTCGGCACCAAAGAACAGCGAGCAAAACACCAGCAGTGCAGACGGAATGCCAATCGACAGCGGCACGATGGTCAGATGGTACAGATTCGCCTTGGCAAGATCGCGATTTGCCAGAGCGGTCTCAATCTTCTTGCAGGCAAAGGCACCC
Source organism: Collinsella sp. HCP3S3_D1 (assembly GCF_052064015.1). Taxonomy (NCBI): domain Bacteria; kingdom Bacillati; phylum Actinomycetota; class Coriobacteriia; order Coriobacteriales; family Coriobacteriaceae; genus Collinsella; species Collinsella sp. HCP3S3_D1. The sequence goes on along the minus strand of NZ_JBQHWK010000005.1, from coordinate 64,341 downwards.
GGAACGGCGTAGCAGAAGTTGCGCCACACCTGAAGGAAGACGGAGACGGGAAGGGCGAGTGCGACGGCAGTTGCCGTGCCCGTACCCGTAATGACGGCAAACGCGCAGCCAAGCACGCCGGAGGCATAGACCTCGGGAGGAACCGCCGCGCCGACCATGATGGCGCCCATGAACATGGACTCCAAAGCAGCGCCGACGATAACGCCCTGCTGGACATCGCCAAGAATCAGGCCGACAAACAGGCTCGTAAACAGCGGACGACCAAGCATCGTAATGCCAAATAATTGCTCGTCCATGGACGCAATAAATGCGACCAGTGCAATTAGAAGATACTGGACAACCATTTAGATCAACCCCAGAAACAGGTCTGCAGGCGAGGCATTCTGCGCAGCTCGTCTGCAGACAACCACAGCAATTTGAGAGGATTAGTAGTTCATCTGGTGATAGTAACGACGCGTGGTGAGCGGGTGGTTACGGACGTGCTCGAGATGGCAGCTCAGACGCTCGGTGATGGTGTAGGTGACCATCGGGGAGACGATCTTGCGGAACTCGGGGTCGCTGAACGGCAGCTCGACCTCGGCGGTGTCAAACTTGTTCACGCGGACGTTGACGCCCTTCTCGTCGGCGAGCATGTGGGTGAAGTTGTCCACGCGGTCCATGAGCTTGCGGGTGTCGTCCTCGCCGTAGAGCATGATGAGGCTCGTGCCCTCCTCGCACAGTTCGATGGTGCCGTGGAAGAACTCAGCGGCGTGGATAGACTTGGTCTTGATCCACTGCATCTCCTCGAGAATGCACATAGCGTAGTCGTAGGCCTCACCCCAGAGCATGCCGGAGCCAATCACCATGTGGTAGTCGGTGTCCTTGAAGTCCTCAGCCATGGCGGCGCAGCGCTCGTCCTGGGCGTCCTTGGCCTTGATGAGGTACGGAGCGATGTTGCCGAACTCCTCCATGAAGGTGTCGTACTTGGGGAAGGCGCCGGCGTTCTTGAGGAAGCGGGCGACCAGCGTGATCTGGTAGGTGTAGATGGCCTCGCACAGAACGTCGTCCTCGGCGAAGCTGAAGAACTTGTAATCGGCGTACTCAGTGGCCGGGGTGTTGTCGTTGGAGACATACATCAGCGTGCGGGCGCCCTGCTCCTGGCAGAACTTGGCGGCCTCGATGATCTCGGGGGTGGTGCCGGTACGGGTGGAGAAGACGCAGACCGAGTCCTTGTTGAAGGTCTTGGGCGGGCATGCGAGGAACTCAGCGGCGATCTCGCAGTGGACGTCGACGTCGGCCGTGGTGGTCTCGACCCAATACTTCATCGGGAGCGTGTGGGCCCAGGTGCCGCCGCAGCCGATGAAGAAGATGTTGGAATAACCCTGCTCGCAGACCTCGTCCACGGCAGCCTCAATCTGAGGACGGAGAGCGAGGGCATCGCTCACAACCTTCTCGTAACGAGGCTCATCGAAATTGAACATCCCTTACTCCTAACTCACTTGGATGAACCCTTCATTCATCCCATGACGTTATAATACTTTATATAACTAACTATGCAAGAACTATTTCAGATTTTTTTGATTTTTCTTTAATAAAAAGCCCGCCGATCAAATAATCGACGGGCTAAAGAAAGGAGGATCTAGTTAATAAATGCTAGACAATGGCATGTTTCCAGCTAGAAAACGTCCTTGGCAAATACCTTTGAGTCATTGGGAACCTGACGGATTTCGATAACCACGCCATCGTTCACAAGCTCTTGGATATGCTCGGCATCGGTTTCGGTCGCAAAGATCGCGGGGGTCGGATGAAGCGTGGTCTCGGGAGACTTTCGAGTTCCGCCCAAATTGATCTCCTTGATGTCTTTGCAACCCTTAGCAAGGCGATAGGCATCCTCGATCGTCTCGACAATGATAAACAGCGAATACTTGTCGGTGACGCCGCTGTTGAGCGCCTCGATGGCCGCGTTTACGTCTTTTATGACGAGCTTCACGCCGTTGGGACGAGCCAGCCTCAAAGCGGCTTTTCTCATGTCGTCTTTTGCCACGGCATCGCTGGCACACAGGATGCAATCGACATCCAGCGCATGCGTCCAAGACATGGCGACCTGGCCGTGAATCAATCGGTAATCGACCCTCGTAAGCTTAATCATCGTAATCATCTCCGCGCGTAATAAAGGTAATGACAGGGTTGAATTATTCGTTGAAGCTTGAGCTAGAACTCTTCTTCTTCGACATCGGCAAGCATGTCCGCCGCCTCGCAAAGCTGAATAAACGAACGCGACCCCTCGACCGCGGCTTTGGCCTTGTCCGCATCCAGGGAGTCCAGCTGTGTAACCATTTCCACCAGCAGCGGCAAGTTCATTCCGGCGATCAACGTAAACGATCCGGTGGTCTGTCTCTGAATGAATTCGTTGTTTACAGAGCCGCCAAAGATGTCAGTTACGACAAACCACGTGTCGGCCGGATCCTTCGACTCCATCCAAGCATCGATAAGCGCTGCGACATCCCTCGTGTCGTCATCGACATAGGCGCACAGACACTCGATTCGGTCGTTGGCGCCCATCAGAATCTCCAGAGAGCTTTTCATACCTTGGGCGAGATAACCATGACTCGCTAGCAATATCTTATTCATAGTTCTCCAATATCAATAAGACGTACTATATTGTCATAACAAAGTATATAAGCAATTTCCTTTTTGCGGTGCGTTAATTCTCTAATTCCGCGAACGGTAACAATTGGTCGGTAAAACGGCCGCTCCTTTTACAGAACGGCCGCCCTTGCTTACAGATAGAACTTCAGTCGCTCGGTGCAGTACACCTGACGGGAGATGAAAAGCGGCTCGCCGCTTGGAGCATAACGTTTATCGACAAACAGAAGCAGCGGAGAGTCCAGCTCCACGTTAAGGTATGCCGCCTCGAGCTCGCTCGCATAGCAGACCTCGAGCGTACGCGTGTTGGGGCCCATCTTGATCCCCTGGCGATCGAGTACCGCCATCAGCGAATCCTCGAGGGATTCATGCTCCAAAAAAGAAAGCGCAGCGGAATAGCTATTGGTTTCCAGCATCGTGGGCTTGTCATCCACAAGGCGCAGACGACGACTACGCAATACCTTTTGGGTATCGTCTACGCCCAGGAACTTCGCGTCTCGCAGGCTTGGGAAGTCCCAGCCCATTGCGAGAACCCTGGTAGACGCCTGTTTTCCCGCAAGCTGGCACGAATGGGTAAAGCTCTCACGGTCGTCCGCGGCATACATCTGTGTGTCCGACGAAACGAACGTGCCCTTGCCGCGGGCCCTCTCAACAAGCCCAGCATCTTCCATTTCTTTAATTGCGGATCGAACCGTTATTCGGCTCACGCCAAATTGCTCGATGAGCTCCGCCTCGGTCGGGAGCTTATCTCCCGGGCGGTACGTGCCGTTGGCGATCGAATCAGAAAGCGCACGAACAATCTGTTTGTACAGGGGGATAACGCTATTTGCTTCAACCATATCAACCATACCTTTGCAAGGAATCAGCAGCTTATAGATAGATGACTTATATTGTATTAGAACTTTTTAGGAGTCCATATATTTCCTAAATGATTCGGTAAACGGGGTGTTATTTCACTTTAGCGGGATGCAGCGGCTACCCGCGGCATTCGTTATCAACCTAGCTAGGCTAGTCCACCCACATCGTCTCCAGTTCGCCGCAGAGCCGCGGCCTCATATGGGTATACTCTCGAGGATTCGACTCGATTCGTCCCCGCTGGGGCGTCAAAGGAGACTGCATATGTCCACCACCTTAACCGACCCGCGCGCCGCTGCCGCCGCGCTGCTGGTGCCCGGCACCACCTGTCACGGCTTTGCCGTCGAGCGCTGCGAGACCGTGCTCGAGCTCGACTCGGACGCCTACGTGCTGCGCCACACCGCCTCGGGCGCCCGCCTGCTGTACCTGGCGTGCGACGACGAAAACAAGGCTTTTGCCATTGGCTTTAAGACGCCGCCGGCCGATTCCACCGGCGTGTTCCATATCCTCGAGCACTCGGTGCTGTGCGGATCGGCCAAGTTTCCCGTCAAGGAGCCGTTTGTCGACCTGATCAAAAGTTCCATGCAGACGTTCCTCAACGCCATGACCTACCCCGACAAAACCATCTACCCCGTTGCCACCACCAACGAGCAGGATCTGTACAACCTGATGGACGTGTACCTGGACGCGGTGTTCAACCCGGCCATCTACACCAAGCCCACCATTTTTGAGCAGGAGGGCTGGCACTACGAGCTGGACCTGCCGGAGGGCGCCGAGGGCGAGGGCAACGGCAGTTCCGCAAGCCTGCGCGAGGGAACGCTACGCTATAACGGCGTGGTTTTCAATGAGATGAAGGGCGCGCTGTCCGACCCCATGAGCGTGCTGGACGACGCCGTCAACGCCGCGCTTTATCCCGACACCGCCTATGCGCACGAGAGCGGCGGCGACCCGCGCGCGATCCCTGCGCTCACCTACGAGCAGTTCCTGGACACGCACGCGCGCCACTACAATCCTTCCAACTCCTACATCACGCTCTACGGCGACCTGGACGTGGACCGTGCACTGGCCTTTTTGGACGAGCGCTATCTGTCGCAGCCGAGTGCCGCGAGCCGCCGCATGGACGCAGCCGTCGCCGCCGGCGAGGACCCGTCCACGCTGGCGCCCAATCCGCTGGTCGTGCAGGCGCCCGTGACCTGCGAGTACAAGCGTGTCGAGATGGCAACCACACCCGAGAACGCCCTGGTGGGCCTGGGTCTTGTGCTGGGCAGCGCGCTCGACCGCAAGCGCACGATCGCGGCGGACATCCTGTTCGAGGCACTGCTGGGTTCCAACGAGGCGCCGGTTAAGAAGGCCATTCTGGCCGCCGGCCTGGGCGGCAACGTGGTGAGCTACACCGCGGCCGAGAGCCTGCAGCCCAACGAGCTCATCATGCTGCAAAACGCTCAGCCCGGCGTGGCGCGCGAGCTGCGCCGCGTGTTCCAGGACGCCTGCCGCGACCTGTGCGAGCACGGCGTTCCGCGCGAGCGCCTGGAGGCCATCATCAGCAGCAACGAATACGACCTGCGCCAGCGCGACTACGGTATCGCCGACGGCGTGGCCATTGCGTGCGACGCGCTGAGCACCTGGCTCTACGATGACGACGCCGCGACGCTGGCGCTCAAATACGGCCCGGTGTACGAGGAGCTGCGCGGCGAGCTGGACGGCAGCTATTTTGAGGACCTGCTGCGCGAGCTCGTGCTGGAAAACGACCACATGGCGCTGGTCGAGCTGGTGCCGGTGGATGCCGCCGAGGGTTCGGAGGGTGCCGAGGCCGCCGAGCTGGCAGCCAAGCGCGACGCCATGACCGATGCCGAGCTGGCCGATGTGGTCGAGCGCACGGCCGTGCTGCGCGCCGCGCAGGAGGCGGATGACGCGCCCGAGGCCAAGGCCACGCTGCCACGCCTGCGCGTGTCCGACATTGGCGAGGCGCGCCCCGAGCCGCCGCTGGTCGTGGACACGACCGCGCCCATCCCCTGCCTGCGCCACGGCATCCCCACCAACCGCTTGGCCTACGCCATGCAGTATTTCGACCTGAGCTGCGTCGCGTTTGAAGACCTGCCCTATGTGACCCTGCTCTGCCGCCTGCTCAAACAGCTACCCACGAGCGAACACTCGGCCGAGGAGCTCGACAACCTCATCGCTGGCAGGCTGGGCTTTTTGAGCTTTACGACCGAGGTCATGACCCAGCCCGACGTGGACGGCGTGCGCCCCTACCTGCTGGTGAGCGCCGGCGCCCTGTCCGAAAAGATCGATGCGCTGGCGAGCCTGCCGCGCGAGGTGTGGTCGAGCACGCTGTTGCTTGATGCCGACGCCGACCGCGTGCGCGACGTGCTCACGCAGATTCGCATTGGGCTTGAGCAGGGCTTTATCAACAACGGTCACTCGGCGGCTCTTGGTCGCGCGATGAGCTACAGCTCGCCTTCGGCCGTGGTGCGCGAGCAGCTTTCGGGCGTGGACTTCTACCTGTTCCTGCGCGATCTGCTCGACCACTTTGACGAGTGTCTGGACGACCTGCGCGCCAAGCTTGCCGAGCTGGCAGGCCGCATCTTTGTGGCCGACGGCTGCCTGGCGAGCTTTACCGGCAGCGATGAGGACTTTGACGCGTACTGGGCCGCCGCGGGCGACCTGGGGTTGGGCGCGGGCGACGGTGCTGTTGCCGGCCGCGACACGCTCGTGGTGCCGACGCCGTGCGACCGTCACGAGGCTTTCGTCATCCCCAGCGACATCTGCTTTGCGGCAAGCGCATGCGACCCGCGTCGCCTGGGCATTGACGTGACGGGCGCCTGGGCGGTTGCCGCCAACGCGCTCTCCTACGACTACCTGTGGAACGAGATCCGCGTGAAAGGCGGGGCGTACGGCTGCGGATTCCGCGCGGCAGGCGAGCGTCAGGCCGCGTTCTACACCTACCGCGACCCGGCAATCGACCCCTCGATTGAGCGCGTGGCGCGCGCAGGCGAATGGCTCGGCAGTTTTGAGCCCGACGTGGCCGCCTTTGAGGGCTTTATCGTGAGCTGCGTGAGCGGCATGGACGCGCCGGTGAAGCCGTACGCGCTCACCAAACGCCGCAACACGACCTACTTGGCCGGACTCGATCCGCATGCACGCGAGGAGCGCCGCGCCCAGATGCTCGCCGCCACGCCCGGTGAGCTGCGCTCGCTCGGCGCCGACGTGACGCGCATTGCAGCCGTCTCGCCCACCTGCGTCTTTGGCGGCCGAGACGTCATCGCCAAGAGCAACGCCGGCTTCAACGTCCTCGACCTGCTGGGCTAACGCACAGCAAAGGTAGATTTTTGGGACATGCCTGAAAATCTACCTTTTCTTTTGCCGCTGCCTGGGCGGGGCAGCTCAGCCCGTCACACCAGTTTGTCTAAATCTGTAACATCTAGGCAGCAATATTGGCTCCAGATGTTACAAATCGAGACGTTTTCGGATGACGCCGGCCCTTTGTCTCAATCTGTAACATCTAGGCCCGATTTTGCCGAGTTACTGTTACAGATCGAGACACACCGCCGCGAACACCCACTCTTCGTCAAAACCCACGAAGGTGTCCATGAGCTGCTCCCCTTGCGATGGTTTGCGTGGTGGTTTCGACATTTGCCCAGATAAAACCTACCAAAATAAACCTGTCCCTTTTTGGTAGGTTTGAGAGAGGGGCCGGGATGGATAAGGCCGAGTTGCGGCGGGCGGTAATTGCCCGGCGCGACGCTCTAGATTTGGATATGCGGACGGCAAAGTCTGCTGCTGTATGCGCGCGGCTCGTTGAGTTGCTGGGCGGCTCGGGTCCCGCGGCCCCGCGCACCGTTGCCGTCTATGCCGCCATGGGCTCCGAGGCAGATCCTGCCGCGTTTGCCGCAGCGGCCGCAAAACACGGCTGGCGCGTGGCCTATCCGTGCGTGTTCTCGGCAGCTGACACCGTGGCTTGTGGCCAGCGCATGTGCATGCGGGCAGTTGCTGCCGGCGATGCGTCCGAGGCCCCGTTTATCGCCCACCCTACGCGGGCCTTCGCAGCCACGGACGTCGACAGCAGCCGCTTTCCTATCGTGCCTGCCGAGGCGCTCGATATGATCGTCGTGCCGCTCGTAGCCTTCGACCACACCGGCGCGCGCCTGGGCTATGGCGGCGGCTGCTACGACCGCTACCTGCCCACGCTCTCGCCCGCATGCCAAATCATCGGCATCGCCTTTGACGAGCAGCGTGTCGACCACGTTCCCACCGACACCCACGACCTGCCGCTACCCCACATCATCAGCGCCTAACCGCCGTTGTATCGCACCCACAAGATGGGCATCCGAAAATCCACGCTCGTCACGCCGCAGCCGCAGCCACAACCGCGGCCGTAGCCTAGTGTTCCTCGCCGGCGCGGGCCAGGTCGTAGGGCGTGGTCTGGTAGACGTAGTAGTTGAGCCAGTTGGTGTAGAGCAGCTGGGCCTGGCTGCGCCAGACGTTGCGCGGCTCGGCGGTGGGGTCGTCACCTGGGAAGTAATGCGCCGGCACCTGGGGGTTGAGCCCGCGCTTCACGTCGCGCTCGTACTCCAGGCGCAGCGTGTCGGTATCGTACTCGGGATGGCCAAAGACAAAGAAGCGGCGACTGTCGGTCGACTTGACGATGTACAGGCCCACCTCGTCTGATACGGCCACGACCTCAAGCTGTGGCTCGGCCTCCACGTCCTCGCGGCGCACATCGGTATTGCGTGAGTGCACGGCATAGAAGCGGTCGTCAAAGCCGCGGACCAGCGGGCTTTGCGGCTTCACCAGATAATGCTCAAACACGCCGCTCGCCTTGGCCGGCAGGTCGCATTTCTGGATACCGTAATGATGGTAGAGCCCTGCCTGTGCACCCCAGCAAATATGCAGCGTAGAGTGCACGTGCGTGGTGGACCAATCCATGATCTGGCAGAGCTCGGGCCAGTAGTCGACCTCCTCGAACGGCATCTGCTCCACCGGCGCGCCCGTGATGATCAGGCCGTCGTAGTGGATATCGCGGATGTCGTCGAACGTACGGTAGAACGTCTCCAGGTGGCCGGCACTCACGTGCGTGGCCTCGTGCGTCTTGGTGCGTAGCAGGTCCACCTCTACCTGCAGCGGCGTGTTGGAGAGCTTGCGCATGATCTGCGTCTCGGTGGCGATCTTGGTTGGCATGAGGTTGAGGATGAGCACGCGCAGCGGACGGATGTCCTGGTGCAGCGCGCGGTACTCGGTCATGACAAAGATGTTCTCGCTCTCGAGCTGCGCGGCGGCAGGGAGGGCGTCGGGGATGCGAATGGGCATGGATGCTCCTTACGAGTCAGTTGCAGCTATGGTACAACGAGCGGCCCCATCCGCGCGAGTGCATCGCCCCGAGACACCGTCAGCGGCCCAAATCACTCCAAAAGTAGAGATTAAGGCATGTCCCAAAAATCTACGGCGCTTTAGCCTAGCAAAGTGGCAGCAGGACGCTACAATGGTTCGATGCGAAAAACTCGGCCGAAAGGATACGTATATGTACCAGACGCGTAAGATCGGTGTGGTCGGCCAGGGCCACGTAGGAGCACATGTCGCCAACAGCCTGCTCATGCAGGGCATTGCCGATGAGCTGTACCTCTGCGATATCAACGAGGCAAAGGTGACGTCCGAGGTCCAAGACCTGCGCGACTCCCTTTCGTTTGTCCCGTACAACACCAAGATCGTCAACTGCTACGACCACTACGAGGAGCTGGCCTGCTGCGACGTCATCGTCAACGCCGCCGGCAAGGTCGCACTGGCCGCCGGCAACCGCGACGGCGAGCTGTTCTTTACCACCGACGCCGCCCGCACCTTTGCCAAGCGCATCGTCGATGCCGGCTTCGACGGCGTCTTCGTGAGCATCTCCAATCCCTGCGACGTCGTGTGCACCGAGCTGTGGCACCTGACCGGCTACGATCCCAAGAAGATCATCGGCTCGGGCTGTGGCCTGGACTCTGCCCGCCTGCGCACCGAGATCTCCAAGAAGGTCGGGGTGAGCCCCAAGTCCATCGACGCCTACATGATCGGCGAGCATGGCTTTAGCCAGCTGGCCGCCTTTAAGGCCGCAACCATCGCCGGCAAGAGCCTCAACGAGCTTCAGGCCGAGAACCCCGACAAGTACGCCTTCGACCACATGGAGGTCGAGGAGCTCGCACGCAAGGGCGGCTATGTGACCTACGCCGGCAAGCAGTGCACCGAGTACGCCGTTGCCAACTCCGCCGCGCGCGTCTGCGCCGCCGTGCTGCACAACGAGCATGCCGTGCTTTCGGCCTCTACGCTTATGACCGGCCAGTATGGCGAGGAGGGCATCTTTACCTCCCTGCCGTGCGTGATCGGCGCCGAGGGCGTCGAGGAGGTCTACACGCTCGACCTTTCCGAGCACGAGCTCGAGGGCTTCCACAAGAGCTGTCAGCATATCCGCGACAACATCGCCCAGCTCGACTGGTGGGACGCCGAGGCCTACGACGCCAAGTAGTCCGCCGGTTGATGCGACAACTCACTCATACGGACACAATGTAAAGCGGGCCGCGCCGTAAACCCCCCGGCGCGGCCCGCTTTTTGACTCACGCGACACGCTTGCAGATTTAGGTCTAATACTTTTCCCGAAAAGTGAACGAGCAAAAACGAGCCCTCGAAGCATCGGCACTTTGTGGAGACCATTTCCTGCAGTTTCATTAAGATTTTCCTGCTGTTTTGGCGCCAAAAAATGTCGATGTTTCGGGGGTCCAAAATAGGTCGTTCACTTCTCGAGAAAAGTATTTGACTTCGTTTTCGACAAACAAAAAGGGGCGCCGTAACGCAAACGGGGCCCGCGCTTGGCGAAGGCCCCGTCATGAAAAATCGCGTTCCCCGTTACCTAGTACTGCTCGACGCCCATGTAGCGGCGAACCTCGGGACTGTGGTCAAATACCTTACCGCGGGCGGCGCGCAGCTCACAGCTCATCGCATAGAAGAAGATCGGCTCCAGGTACGAACGCACGCTGGCAGGCACCTCGCCCACGCCGTACTCAAGCGCATCGAGCACCATGACTGTATCGGTGTGTGTGTTGAGGAATGCCAGTGCGCGCTCCTCCATGGGACGACACTCGCCAGCGCCAAGCTGCACAAAGTAGAACACGCCGGGCTCGGTAGCCTCGAAGGGACCGTGGAAATACTCGCCGGAGTGGATGTAGCAGCAGTGCTGCCACTGCATCTCCATGAGCGAGCAGATGGCCATGGCGTAGGTCTGGCTAAAGTTGGGGCCGGAGCCCAGGATATAGAAGAACTTGTGCTGCTGGCAGAGCTCGGCAAAGCGATCGCCCAGCTCGGCGTTGACCTTCTCGCGGGCAGCGGGCAGCAGCGCGTCCATCTGCTTAAGGCCGGCGTACATGTCGGCGAGCGCCTCGTAGCCCTCCTGCTGGTCGAGCAGCTCGGCGGCGATCAGAGCGCCGATGCCCTGCGGAACTTCGGCCTGCGACTCGCCCTTGCCCCACGGGTAAACCCAGGTGGTCCACTTGCCGTTATCGATCTTGGAGCCCGCGTAGTCAGTCATAGTCACGACCTCGGCACCGGCGGCCAGCGCCATCTCGCAGCCGTCGACGACCTCCTGCGTGTTACCGCTGTGGCTACAGGCGATGACGAGTGACTTCGGCCCTAGGCTCTTGGGGGCCATAAGGCAAAACTCGCGCGCCGTGTAGACCGTCGAGGCAAACGTGGTTGCCTCGCGCTTGAGCAGCTCATTGGCCGGCATAAGGTCAATCATCGAACCGCCGCAGGCGATCCAAAAGACATTCTCGATCTTACCCTTGCGCTCGATAATTTCCTGAACCAGATCGTGCGCGTTCACGGTGACATTCCTCCCTGTGTGGCGGCTTTGAGCGTCGACAGCTCGTACCTGCGGTCGTTCTATGTTGTCCTATTTATAGCACGCAAGCTGTCACAGGTGAATTCATTTCACCAAACTTGTTCTGTATTGTTCTATCTATGGACGTTAGATGTCGAACACGTAGCGCGACCCCACGATCTTTTGGCGCCCGAGCAGCAAGGGCCGCTCGTCCGCATCGGTAAAGTACGCCTCCATATAAAAGAGCGGCTCGCCGACCGGCACCTCCAACAGCGGGGCCGTCTGAACATCAGCGAGCGCGATCTCCACGGTACAGGGATCGGACTTGAGCGGTGCGCGGCCCGAATGCACGGCAACGAGCGCAAAAATCGAATTGTCGGTGAGGTCCTCGTCGGCAAGCTGCTGCAGATAGGGATGGTCGGCCAGCACAAAGGCGTTGTTCTCGAGCATGACGGGCACGCCATCGGCCGTGCGCACGCGCTCGACCACGATGAGCTCGCAGCCGGGTTCCACGCCAAAAAAAGCCGCGTCCTCGCGCGTCGCCGCAATCACCGTGCGCGACACCAGGCGCGCTCCGGCCGCCATGTCGTTGGCAGCGCAGCCCTCGGTAAAACTCTGGACGTCGCCTTTCTGGACAATCTTGCGCTTGAGCTTGGGCGCACACACAAACGTGCCCCTCCCCTGCTGACGGTTGAGATATCCCGCGCGCGACAACTCCTCAATGGCGCGACGCACGGTAATGCGCCCCACGCCGTAGGACTTCGCGAGCTCCATCTCGGAAGGAATGCGCGAGCCGGCAGCGTACACGCCGCGCGCGATCTCGCCCTTTAGGTCGTCCATAACCTGCTGGTACAGCGGCACGGCGGACACGTCAGTACGGTCGGTCTTGCTATCGGCTGCCATCGTTACGCTCCATCCCGTGCATGCTCGGATTCAAACTCTTCAATCGCCGCCATAAACTGCTCGCCAAAGGCGTCGGCTTTTTTCTCGCCAATGCCGTTGACCCGGATAAGCTCGTCGCGCGTCTGAGGGCGCAGGCGGCACAGACCGCGCAGGGCCTTATCGGAGAAGACCATGTACGGCGCCATCTCCAGCTCGGTCGAAATCTCCTTGCGGAGTGCCCGCAAGCGCTCGAACAGCTCGGCATCGTCGCCCACGCGCGGGCGCTGATCCAGCTCGGCCTCCTCGCGTAGCAGATCCACCGCACGGCGGGCGCGGGCCGAGGCCTTGCGCTTGGATGCACGACGCTTAACGGTAAAGGCAAACGCCTCGTCCTCGACCTCGCCGGCACGCGGGCCCAGTCCCACGACCGGGTACTGTCCCTGTGAGGTTGCCAAATAACCGCGGCCGCACAGCTGCCCGATGATGTCCTTGATGCGCCCGACCGATTCGCTCGACAGCTCACCGTAGCCGCGGTCCTCGTCCAGATGCATCTGGCGAATGCGCTCGGTGTTGCCGCCGTGGAGCACGTCGGCGATCAGCGACTTGCCAAAACGCATGGGACGCGTAGCCACATAGCGCACGGCGGCGCGGGCCATATCGGTGACGTCCTCGACCTCGAACTGCGTGAGGCAGTTGCTGCAGTTGCCGCAGCCCTCGGCGTCGTCCGTGGCGGCACCGCTAGCACCGGCTTCGGCGGTATGCTCGGCCGCAGCCTCGTCGCCAAAGTAGCGCAGCATGTATTCGCGCAGGCAGCCGGTGGTATTGCAGTAGCCCTCCATCTGGCTGAGCAGGCGGTATCGATTCTGGAGCGCCCACGCGCGTTGCTCGTCATCGAGCGCCTCGTCGGCAGCATCGCCGCGATCGATCAAAAAGCGACGCATGCGAAAATCATTGCCGTTCCACAGCAAATGGCAGCTGGCTGGGTCTCCATCGCGGCCGGCTCGGCCCGCCTCCTGGTAGTACGCCTCGATGCTCTCGGGCACGTTGTTGTGAATCACGTAGCGCACGTTGGGCTTGTCGATACCCATGCCAAAGGCGTTGGTGGCAACCATTACCTGGATATCGTCGTCGATAAAGGCGCGCTGGCTTTGCCGGCGGGCGTCGTTGCCCATGCCGGCATGGTAGCGGCCAACGCGAATGCCGCTGGAGCCCAGCGCCTCGGCAAGCTCGCTTGCCAGCGCATCGACGGTCTTGCGAGTCGAGCAATACACGATGCCGCTTTCACTCGAATGTGCGATCACATAGTCGCGCACCCACGCGGCCTTGGCCTTGTCGCCCATCTCCTCGCAGCCAAAGTAGAGGTTCTTGCGATCGAAGCCCGTCACCACCGTCGCGGGGTTTTGCAGGCCGAGCATCTGCTGAATGTCCGCACGCACGCGCTCGGTCGCCGTAGCGGTAAAGGCCGCCACGATGGGGCGCTGCGGCAGGGAATCGATGAACTCGCGAATCTGCAGGTAGGCGGGACGGAAATCCTGGCCCCACTGGCTTACGCAGTGGGCCTCGTCAATGGCCACGAGCGGCACGCCAATGCCGGCGGCGGCCGCGGCCTCCCGCGCAAAAGCTAAAAAGCGCGGCTCGAGCAGACGCTCGGGCGCCACGTACATAAGCTGGTAGCGGCCCTCGCGCGCCCGCTTGAGCACGGTGTTTTGCTGGGCCGGAGTAAGACTGGAGTTGAGATAGCTGGGTCGCGCACCCGCCGCGAGCAATGCACGGGTCTGATCCTCCATAAGCGACAGCAGCGGACTCACCACAAAGGTGATACCGGGCAGCATGAGCGCGGGCACCTGGTAGCAAATGGACTTGCCGGCGCCCGTGGGCATAACGCCCAGCGCATCGCGGCCGGCAAGGATCGCATCGACCATGCGGTCCTGCCCCGGGCGAAACGAGGTGTAGCCAAAATAGGCGCCGAGCGTATCGAGCGCCATCTGCTGCATGCTATCGGTCATGGTTTCCTAACGTCCAAGTCATCTGCCGCCGATTATACGCCGCCACGCGGACCGGTGCCGCACGGCTGCCGGCCACGGGCAATGTAATCCGATGGGAACGAGCGTGGATAATCTCCCACTTTGAACCCGTACACAGGCCAAAAACGGTGGGTAGTCATTGGGGACATTCTTGACAAGCGCGGAAACGTCGCTGGTTGAGCATAAGTCAGCGAAAACGCCCCTAAGCGAGCAAGGTGACGTGAAAGAGGAGGGAAGCGTACTTCGGTACGCGACCGACGATTGAACGTCAGATTGCCGCTTAGGGGCGTTTGCAGCGTCGACCGGTCCGCCGTTCGTTAGAACGGCGGAACCAAAGGCGTAGCGTCGAGCCGTTACGCGGTTTGGTAAAACCGCGTAACTTATATGACCATGACGTAGCGGCTGCCCACGTAGTACTGCTTGCCGAGCAAAACCGGCTCGCCATTGGGACCGGTAAAGCCGGCACGCAGGTTGAGCAGCGGATCGTGCGGAGCGATGCCCAGCTCGGCCGCCTGCTCGGCATTGGCGCGAACGGCCTCGACCGTGCGGTAGCCAACCGAGGCAATCGGCGTTCCACCAACACGCTCGACCTCGGCAAAAATCGACTTGTCCTCAAGATCGGCCGTCAACAGCTCACGGTAGGCATCAAAGGGCACAAAGATGTTCTCCTCAAAGATGGGCTCGCCGTCGGCCGTACGCACGCGCTTGATATGCAGCAGCAGCGCATCCTTCTGCAGGCCAAAGAACTCCATCTCGTTTTGGCGCGCCGGAACGATCTGGCGATCGATTACATGCGCGCCGGCCTTCATGCCATTGTCGGCACACAGCGCGGTAAACGTCTGCAGCATCGAGGCATGAAACTGGCGGTTGATGTGCGGCGTGGAGACAAACGTGCCACGGCCTTGCTGTTTAACCAGATAGCCATCGGAACACAGCTCCTCTACGGCGCGGCGCACCGTAATACGGCTCACCTCGTACTGCTCGGCAAGCTCAAGCTCGGACGGGATACGCTCCTTGGGTGCATAAACACCTTTCTCGATCGCATCCTTGATTTCGTCGTAAATCTGCTGGTACAGCGGCGCATTTTTGGGTGCAGGCATATCTAATCACTCTTATCGAAATATCGGAATAACAAATACGTATATAACGTCTAGTTTTATGTTACCTCATAACGATAAAACGATACACCTTACCTACCAAAAAGGGACAAGATTGAGCAGAGCCGGCAAAATACCAAATACCTACTTGCCGTCGTCCTGCTGCAGGCTGTCCTGTTCGCTGAGGCGCGCCTGCCTGCTGGCCATGCGTGCGGGCTTGTCGGGATCGGGAACGGCCGTGGGCATGGGTTCGTCGACATGACCGCCCCACCAACCGCCCACAAAGTTGAGCGTATGGAACACGTTGATCACGGCGCCGGGATCAACGTCGCACACCAGCTTGATAATGTCCTGGCTCTCGTAGGTCGAGACAACGGTGTGCAGCAGGTACATCTTCTCGCGGCTGTATCCGCCGACGACCTCGGCGCAGCTAATGCCGTGCTGAAAATGGTTTACGTAGGCAGTCATGACCTCGTCTGCCTTACGCGTCGTGATCTGCAGCGTCACACGATCGTAGCGATGATAGAAACTGTCGATGGTCTTGGTCGAAATAAACTGAAACACAATGGAATACGCCGCCTTGTCCCAGCCAAACATAAAACCAAAGATTGCCAGGATAAAGCAGTTGAAGCCAAAGATGATGCCCCAGATGGTCTTGCCCGTGTGGTTGGAAACCCACAACGCGATAAAGTCGGTACCGCCGGTGGATGCGCCGGACTTAAGCGCGATGGCAGCACCCAGGCCCGAGACCACGCCGCCAAAAATGATGAGCATGATCTTGTCGCCTAAAAACGGCGCAAAGTGAAAGACGTTGAGGAACAGCGACGAGAGCACGACCTGCATCATCGAGAAGATGACAAAGCGCTTGCTAATGCCGCTCCAGCATAGGAGCGCCACGGGGATGTTGAGTGCGAGCATACCGAGCGAGATGTCGATGTGAACGCCGCCTAGCGAGGTAACGCGATCGAGCAGGACCGCGACGCCGGTAAGACCACTCGGAAGCAGGTCAGCGGGCCGAATGAATGCCTGGATCAGGAATGTCTGGAGAACGGCAGAGACCGTGACCGCCACGGCAGTAATGGCACGGCGGACGATGGTGAGGCGGCCGAGTACGAGCACGCGGTCCGTGAGCTGATCGATGGCATCCGCCACGCAGGCTCCTTTCGAAGGCAGATATAGTTGTGGGGCATGCCCGCGATTGTAGCATGGAGCGTGCGGGGGCGCCTCAATTCACCCTCTCTCGACAACCATCAGAAGGACCGTGAGGCCGCTCAAAAGAAAAACGCCGTGAAGAGAGCGATCCCTTCACGGCGAATTCGGCATTTGCCCAGATAAAACCTGCCAAAATAAACCTGTCCCTAAATGGCAGGTAGGATGTCACACAGATTGTCGATGACAACGTCGGCGGCAGACTGGTCCAGGTTGACGCCCTCGTGCGGACGCAGCGCCAGGACGCGGGCGCCAGAGCGCTTGCCAGCCTCGATGCCCAGAGGCGAATCCTCGATAACCAGGCACTCGGAAGGCTCCACCCCCAGCGCCTCCATGGCACGCTGGTAGATCTCGGGGTCGGGCTTAAACGCACTGCACTCGTGACCGCTGATGGTGTAGTCCAGCACGTCGGCGATGCCGGCAATCTCCACCAGCTCGTCGATCAGCTCGCGATAGGACGAGCTCGCGATGGCACACTTCACGCCGCGCCCATGCAGCTCACGCATCACCGGCTCCGTTTGCTCGTTGAGAAGCTCGGCATACGGAACGGGGTGGTGCGGGCTGTAGACCTGCTTGTACTCCACGCGCAGGCGCTCACGCAGCTCAACATCGTCGGGCACCAGCGCCTTCCAAATGGCCGGCTCGTTAGACCCCGAAAGGTCGGGGATCTCGTCAAAGTGGAACCCCTTCTCTTCCATAAACGCCACGCGGCGACGGTTGTAGAACCACTCGGTATCGACCAGCACGCCGTCCATGTCAAACAGCACCGCCTTGATCATACGCTCCTCCTTCCACCTGCCAAAAAGGGACAGGTTTATTTTGGTAGGTTTTATCTGGGGTTTGCGGCGCGACAAACACGCCCCCAAAGCAAAAAAGGGGACGGGGCGAAAACCCCATCCCCTCTCAATCAACCCGTAAGGTCTACTTACTTGTGATTAGTAGGAAAGCTTCCACATGTAGCGACGCATGGTCAGCGGGTGCTGACGGGCCTCGGCGATCTGGTTGCCATACTCGCGCATAACGGCGAGGTGCAGCAGCGGGTTGAAGTAGGTGACGACGCTCGCGGGCACGGCGTCAGCCAGGCCGTAGTCCTTGGAGTCGATCAGAGCGACCTTGGCGCCCATGCGCTTAAGGAAGGTGAGGGCGCGGGCGTCCATCGGACGGGTAGCGCCATCGGACATGAAGAAGACGTAGGGCTTACCCTCGGTGGAAACCTCGAACGGGCCGTGGAAGTACTCGCCGGTGTTGTAGGCGGCGGCGTCAATCCACTGCATCTCGGTGAACAGGAAGGCGGCGTGAGAATAAGCCATCTTCTCGGAGGCACCGGAAGCCATGAAGTAGATCATCTTGTCGTCCTTGAAGTCCTCGGCGAACTGCTTGGCAAGACCCTTGGCGGACTGAGCGGCGTTCTCGCAGAGGTCGAAGACGTTGGTGAGGCCGGTGATCATGTCCTCGTAGTGGTCATAGCCCTCGGTCTGCTGAAGGATCTCGAGAGCAAGAGCGATGGCATAGCCGGGCTTCTCACACTTGGCAGCGTAGTTGGCGTGGAAGCCGTGGATGATGACGTGGTCGGCGTCGACGGTCAGAGCGGAGCCGGCCTTATTGGTGAGGGAGACGACCGGGCAGTTGTGCTTCTTGGCGGTCTTGTTGGCCTCGACGGTCTCGGGCGTGGAGCCACCGAGGGAGCAGGTGATCACGAAGGTGTGCTCGTTGACCCAGGAGGGTGTGTCGTAGTTGAACTCGTTTGCGGTGAAGATCTGAACGTTCAGCTTGTCCGTGTTGTTGGCCAGGAAGTACTTGGCGGGGTAAAGGTCGGACATGGAAGCGCCGCAGCCAACGAAGGCGACGCTGTGGATCTCGTGGTTGGACAGGACGTCAGCGACGATCTGCTTAGGGAGGTTAAGGTCGATCTCGTACATCTGACACATTCCTTTCGATTTTTGCGGCGCCACTTTGCCGGACGTGCGCAGGATTACCGTGATT
This sequence comes from Collinsella sp. HCP3S3_D1, assembly GCF_052064015.1. NCBI lineage: Bacteria > Bacillati > Actinomycetota > Coriobacteriia > Coriobacteriales > Coriobacteriaceae > Collinsella > Collinsella sp. HCP3S3_D1. Next base: position 45,823 of record NZ_JBQHWK010000005.1, on the reverse strand, counting down.
TGGACCGAGTCGCCGGCCCATTGAAGATGTGACATAGGGACTGTCCCTTTGACACATTTAGGGATGGAAGCCTGCCTGGGGTATGGGATGCCAGGCAGGCTCCCCGGGGAAAGCGGTTAGACGCTTGGGCGCGACTAGGCCAGGATGCCGGCCGCGGAGAGGGCGATGCCGCCCACGATGGCGATCACAAGAAGCCAACCGGTGTTGACGTTCTTCTTGATGAGCCAGTACATAAGGCCGGTGAGGCCAAGGGAAATCATCTGGGGCATCATGCCGTCCAGGATGTCCTGGATCACGACGGTGCCGTCAGCGAACTGCAGCGGGGTGGTGGCGCCGATCAGCGTAGCGATCATGCCGCCCACGGACATAAGACCCACGATGCCGCAGACATACATGAGCTTCTCCATGAGGTCGCCGCCCTGAAGCTTGCTCAGGTACTCGTGGCCGCCCTGATAGCCCATCTTGGCTGCGAACCACGTGATCAGCACGGAAGGCACGATGGAGATGAGCATGGCCAGGATCGGGCCCATGATGGAGCCCTGCTGAGCCAGCTGAACGCCCAGACCAAAGGCGATAACGCGGATGGTGCCCTGGAAGAAGGAGTCACCAATACCGGAAAGCGGGCCCATGAGGGAGGTCTTGACCGCGTTGATCGAATCGGGATCGAAGTTCTCGGGATCCTTGGCGTACTCCTCCTCCATGGAGGCGGCGAGGCCCAGGACGAAAGCGCTCGTCTGCGGAGTGCAGTTGTAGAACGCCATGTGACGGCGATAAGCCTCTTTCTTGGCAGCAAGCTGCTTGGGGTCGGACTCATCCGGATAGAGGCGATCGAGCGTGGGAACCATGCCATAGAGGAAGCCCATGTTCATCTGACGCTCGTAGTTCCAAGAGGCCTGGATGGCCCAGGAGCGCCAGAAGAACTGGCTGACCTTCTTGTTCAGGGACACGTCCTTGGTTGCGGTTGCCATAGTGTGTTCCTCCTTAGTCTTCGTCGTCTTCGAGCGGATCGTAGTCGGAATCGACACCGGCGGCTGCATGGGAACCGTTGAACTTGAAGCCCATGAAGACGACAGCCAGGCACACACCGATCAGAGCGACCGCGATGACGGACAGGTTGAGGTAAGCGGCGAGCAGGAAGCCGATGAACAGGAACGGAGTCATACCCTTCTTGATCATCATGGTGAGCAGCAGGGCCAAGCCGTAGGCGGTCATGATCTTGGTCGAAACGTTAAGACCAGTGGACAGCCACTCGGGAACCATGTTGACGATGGCCTGAACCAGGTCGGTGCCAACAAAGACGGCGAGGAAGATCGGCAGGAAGTACATGACGGCGTACAGACCAGTGCCGACGCAGATGTGCATACGGTAGGCGGTCTTGAACTTTCCGTTATCGATCGCGCTATCTGCCACATGGGTGAGGGCGGCGATGATGGAACGGAACACGATGCCGAGGAGCTGACCCAGGACGGCGACCGGGATGGCGATCGTCATGGCGGTCTCGGCGGAAGCATCGGTCAGGCACGCAAAGGCAGCGGCCACGATGCCGCCCAGGACCATATCGGGCGGAACGGCAGCACCGACCTGCACCAGGCCCATGGACACCAGCTCGACGGCGGCACCGACGGCAAGGCCGGTGGGCACATCGCCCAGCAGCAGACCGACGAGCGTAGCGCCAACGAGGGGCTGCTCGAAGTTAAGACGACCGAGCAGGCGGGAGTCCCACATGCAGAACACGCCGACGAGGCCGACGAGCACCGCACTGATGAACGTATTCATACCCTTCTCCTTTCAGTCAGGCAAAAGCCTGGTTGACTACAGCTTGGCGTCGATGTCGACGCTCTGATACGTGGGGGTCTGCTGGACATAGAGCTTGATGCCCATGTCGAGCAGCTGGTTGATGTCGGCCTTCTGGGTGGCGTCGAAGAAGACGGAGCTGTCCTTGCCGCCGACCTGATCGGCACCGTCGTGGTTGGCGGTGGCGCCCAGGTTGATGGCGTCGAGCTTGTAGCCCTGGCAGAACTGCAGCATCTCGGCAGTGTTGCCAAAGACGAACATAACGCGCTCGCCAAGGGTGTTGAGCTTGTCCATCTTGGCGAGGGCGCGCTCGACGGTGAAGACGTTCAGGCGCACGCCCTGGGGCTTGGCCAGCTTAAGAGCGCCCTTCTTGATGTCATCGTTGGCGGCAGCGTTGTCGACGACGATGATGCGCTCGGCCTGAACCTTGGTGGTCCAGGTAAAGACGACCTGGCCGTGCAGCAGACGGTAGTCAAGACGTGCGAGGACGATCTTGGCGGGACCGGAGCTGTGACGGGACGCCTTGGCCTTCTTGGCGGGAGCCGCGACGGCCTCGACCGGTGCGTTGGGGTTGGTCAGACCAGTGCGGGCCTCGTTGATGAGGGCCGCGAGCTCGGTGCCCTTGACGGGGGCGGGGCTCATAGCGAGCGTGAGCGCCAGCGGGATGTTGAAACCGCTGACAACCGTGAACTTCGTGCCGTTCTTGGAAAGCTCGACCATGCTGTTGTTGACCGAGCTGCCGAGCATATCGGTCAGCACATAGACGGTGTCGTCCGCGTTGAACGTGGCGATCATGGCGTCCACCTTATTGGTGATGGGCTCCTTGTCGTCACGAGCAAGCGACACGACGTGGACGTTCGACACGTCGCCGAGAACCATCTCGAGCGTGTCTTTGGCGCCTGCGGCCAGGCCGCCATGAGATGCGAGAATGATCTGATTCATCTTGCCTCCTCCTTTTCGTTATGGTCATTATAACGTCTTATACGCTACTTACATTGATAATTACTATAAAGACCGTTCGCGGTTAAAAATCGACCGTTTACGGGGTTAACGTACTCGAAACATTGGGGCTGGGTAGGCGGGCCCTGGCTGGATAACCCCAGGTCGGATGCCGCACGCAATTCCCTATCGCACGAAGTACCAGGGACTTTCCTGTACGGTGGGCTCCAGCGCGATGCCGGTGCGTTCCTTAAACAGATCCATGTCCTGCGATTTCTCCGTCCACCACGCGTTGGGCTTAAAGGTCATGCTCTCAATGACATGACCGACAAACACACTGTTGCGCAGCTTGGAAAAGTCGGTATTCATAATCAGGATGGACGCGAGCACCAGCACGATGCCCAGGACTTTGATCGCGCCGGCGGGCTCGGCGTAGACACCAATGCCCAGCAGTACGGTGACAACTGTCTCGAATGACATTACGACGGGAACTTTCGACGTCTCGAGCCCCATGGACAGACCCTGCATATATAAGATGTAAGCCACGGCTGTGGGGATGAGTCCAAAGCCAAGGAACAGCAGCAGCAGCTGTGGCGACATTGCCGCGGCGACATCTGGCCACGGAACCGCGATAGCTGCCATAACCGCACCGCCAAAAACAAAGCCCCAAAACGTGACAGCCAGCGGGTGGACCGTCTTGGTTGCTATTCGGCTAAACACCGCGAGCGACGCACCACAAAGGCCTGCAATCACACCCGACGTGACGCCCCAAACCGAAAAATGAAAACCGGAAAGGTCGCCATTGGTCACTGCAAGCACGCAGCCAACGATGTTAAAGACAATGGCAACGAGCTTGTTAGGGGTCACGTCCTCGCGATAAAGCACGCGGCCGAGCATGACGCCAAACACCGGCGAGGTGTAGAGCAGCACCGAGGCCGTGGACATGCCCACCTCGCCCATGCACTCGTAATAGCAGGTGTTGGCGGCGGCCAAACCGACGATACCGACAAGCGCGCAGGGAACAAGCTCTTTAGGGCTTGCCTTGAACAGGGTCAGCGGACCCTGAGCCACGGTAGACCCCTCACCCGGGCGGCAGCCCATAAACATCAGGACCGGCGCCAAGATAAGCGCTCCGACCAACAGGCGAAAGGCCGCCATGCTCTGAGACGAAACACCCATGGCCGAGATGCCGTTTACAAAGATTCCGATGCTGCCCCACATAAGCGCGGCGATCAGCACCAGCACATAGCCCAGATTGCTTTTCTTCAACGCAGCCTCCTCGGTATTGTTTCCAATATGTTTCATACTACGTTATAGTCGTTATATACATTTTTCAAGCCACAAATCGCCGAACGGAAAAATCTGCTCCCCCACATACTCATTGGGGACGTACTTAAACGACTAGTCATTGGGGACGTTCCTGAATGACTAGTCGTTTAAGTACGTTCCCAACGACTAGGACTGTCCCCAACTGCCGGCAGAAAGGGAACGTCCTCAACTGCCACATCTGGACCAAGGCGACGCCGATGCTTTGGCAACGTCAGCGAAAACCCGCCAGAGCGAGCAAGGTGCCTTGAAGCGAGGCGGCATTGACCTTCTGGTCATGCCGCCGAAGTTGAAAGGCAGATTGCCGCTCTGGCGGGTTTGCAGCGTCGAGCCGTTACGCGGTTTGGCAAAACCGCGTAACTCCTAGTAGTCGAGCTTCCACATGTAGCGGCGCGTCATATAGTCCTTGTGGGTGACGGCAGAGAGCGCGCGCATGTAGACGTTGTTGAGGATCGGCGCGAAGATCAGGTGGTTGAAGTATTCGCTCACGCTGTCCTTGATGTCGTTGAGGCCGAGCTCCTTGGCGTCGAGCTGATAGACGCGCTCGCCACCGTACTGGTTGACGAAGCGGATGCCGCGCTCGTCGTTGCAGCGGCTGCGGCCGACGCTGATGAGCTGGAGCAGCGAGGTACGCTTGTCCAGGATCTCGAAGGGGCCATGGAAGAAATCGCAGGTGTTGATGGTGCAGGAGTCGATTTGCAGCATCTCCTGCACGTTGCAGATGCTAAAGACGTAGGCGGCACCAAAGAGCGGACCCTGAGCCATCACGTTGATGCAGGGCTTGTCGGCGTTCTGCTCGGCCCACTTGGCAGCGAGCGGACGGGTGTACTCGACGGCCTTGCGATAGATGGGGTCGACCAAGTCGAAGGCGGCCATGGCGGTCTCGTACTCGGCATAGCCCTCGGTCTGCTGCGTGAGCTCCATGGCGATCATGGTCACGACGGCGGAGTTGGTGCGGCCCATGCAGGACTCGTCGACGGCCAAGCTGTCGTACTGGATCTTGTAGTCGCAGACCTCGGTGAGGGCGGATTCGTCAACATAGATGGCGATGGTGCTGGCGCCGTGGTCCTTGGCCACCTGGGCGGCGACGATAGTCTCCTTGGTGCCGCGCATGGACACGACGACGGCCAAGGTGTTCTCGTTGACATAGGCGGGCGTGGCGTGCACGAACTCGTTGCTGGTGTAGCTGGAGCTCACGACCTGCGTGGCCTCGTGCTCCATAAAGTACTGGGCAGGATAGTTACCGCCGTTGGATCCGCCGGCGCCAATCCACACGACGCGCTTGATGCCGCCCTTGTCTGCCTTGTCGGCCAAAACCTGGGAGACGACATCCTTAACCTGTTCCTGAGTAGTCATCGTGCATCAGCCTTTCTTCTCGTTTGATGCTCATCACAGGCATACAAGTTACATACATGTTTTGGTTATGTCGACTAGTTGTATGCTATATTTGTCTTAGAAATTTTGCTGCTGCGGTTTTCGGTAGCTCGCTACCAGCAGTTTTATTGTTTTATTAAATACATGCTTGCTTAGGTAAGCATACAGGTTAGATATAGGTTGGTAATATGGGCGTCACATCTAAAAAGAAACTGACCCAATACGAGCGCTTGGCGGGCACGCTGCGCGATCGCATCGCTGCCGGCACGTATGCGCGCGGAGACAAGCTGCCGTCCGAGATGGAACTCATGGACGAATCGGGGCTGTCACGCAGCACCGTACGCCACGCCCTTAAGGTGCTCGTTGATGAGGGCCTGGTGCGCACCGAGCGCGGGCGTGGCGCCTTTGTGGCCGACACGCCCGCGCTCCACGAGAACAACCTGGTGTTTTCGAGCTATACCAAGCAGGTCGAAGGCCAGGGCATGAAGCCCACCACGCGCACCGTGGACTCGGGCTTTGCCAAGGCGGCCGGCAGCATAGCCAAGTTCTTTGACGCCGCCGTGGGCAGCAAGCTCGTCAAACTTGTCCGCCTGCGCTACCTGGACGACGCGCCGCTGTGCCTGGAGACCACCTACCTGCCGCCAAGCTTCGAGACGCTCATCGATCGCGATATCAACGGTTCGCTCTACGCCACGCTGCGACAGGAGTTCCATCGCGCACCGGCACAGGGGCATAAGACCTTTGAGGTGTGCTATGCCTCGCAAAACGAGGCGTTTTTGCTCAACGTTGAGCGCGGGCAGGCGCTGATCCTGATCACCGACTACGTCTACGACACCGACGGCCGACCGCTCCATGTCTCCAAGCGCATCCAACGTACCGACCGCGCCAAATACACCGAACCCATCGGCTAACCTGCCAAAATAAACCTGTCCCTAAATGGTAGGTTTGGGGAGGTCGGGGAACCAGGTTGGTTTGGGTTGGTTGGGTGTGCGCTCGGCTAGGACCAACTCCATCCAACACATATCGTACCAGCGACCGAACTTTTGGGCGCAGCGGTCGAAGGTGCCCACCAGGCGATACCCCATATGGGCATGGAAATCCTGACTGTTGTGCGTCAGATACTCGTCGTCCTTGTCGTGCGGCACGGCGATGAGCGCGCACATGTTGGTGATGCCCATCGCAATCAGGCATTGCTTGAGCGCATCGTGCAGCTTGCGGCCCAGCCCGCCGTGGCGCACATCGCGCGCCAGGTAGATCGACGTCTCGACCGACCAGTCGTATGCCTCGCGGCTGTTGAGCGGACTCACATAGGCATAGCCTACCGGACGCCCGTCCAGCTCCATCACCAAATACGGGTATCGCTTGAGCGTACGCTCGATACGCCCGGCGAACTCCTCAACGCTCGGAACCTCGTATTCGCAGGTAATCGCCGTCTGGCGCACATACGGCTCATAGATGGCAAGCAACGCCGGCGCATCGTCGGGCGTCGCCAGGCGAATCGTCGGCTCGGACATTTCGGTCATACAACCCTTCCCCCTCAAAAACAAAGGCTGCCCTGCGCCAAGCTCAGGCGCAGGGCAGCCCCTTGTCACTACATCAGGCTACAGGACAGCCGCCAACGCGTCGATGTCCTCCTGCGTCGTGGCCCAGCTGGTGCAAAAGCGCACCACCGTGTGGGTCTCGTCGTACTTTTCCCAGTACTCAATCGAGGCATGCTCGCGAATGCGGGCCATGTCCTCGTTGGGCAGAATCACAAACTGCTGGTTGGTCGGCGTCTCCAAGAAGAACTGGTAGCCGCGCTCGTGCAGCACGCGACGCAGCGCCTGAGCCGTCTCGATCGCCTGGCGACCAATCTCAAAATACAGGCCGTCGGTAAAGAGCGCCTCAAACTGCACGCCCGTCAGGCGGCCTTTGGCAAGCAGCGCGCCATGCTGCTTAATACGCGGAATGGGATGCGCCGGGGCGTGCATACCGCAGAACACCACAGCCTCTCCGCAGAGCGCGCCGCACTTGGTACCGCCGATGTAGAACACGTCGCACAGCTGCGCCAGCTCGGGCAGGGTAATGTCGCACTCATCGGCCGCCAGCGCATAGGCCAGGCGGGCGCCATCCACAAACAGCGGAATCTCGCGCTTCTGGCACACTGCGTGAATCGCCGCGAGCTCGGCCTTGGAGTACAACGTGCCGTACTCGGTCGATAGGCTCACGTACACGGCACCCGGAAACACCGTGTGCTCGTAGCTCTCGTTTTCGTAGAACACCTGGATATAGTTCTCAAGGTCCTCGGCGTGCATCTTGCCCTCGTAGCCGGGGATGGTGAGCACCTTGTGGCCGCCAAACTCGATGGCGCCCGCCTCGTGGCAGGCGACGTGGCCAGTCTCGGCAGCAACGACGCCCTCGTACGGCGCGAGCAGCATGTCGATCACCGTCGCGTTGGCCTGCGTGCCGCCCACCAGAAAAAACACGTCGGCATCGGGGGCCTGACAGGCCTCGCGGATAAGCTGCTTGGCACGCTCGGTATGCGCATCGGTACCGTATCCGGGCTGTGGCTCCATATTGGTGTCGACGAGCGCCTGCAGCACCGCCGGGTGTGCGCCGTGGGAATAATCGTTGTTGAACGCGAGCATGGCAATCCTCTCTTACCGGGTATCGGCCAGATGATTCAAACGGAGCTATTGTACGCCGCTGGGATAGGCAATGCGCGCGGCAAGGCACTCAAGTGCCAGCACCAGAGCAAAACCGCAGATCACATCACTCAAAAAGTGCGCTCCGATCACGATGCGGCCAAACGCGACGAACGCCACAATCACAGCCGCCGTCCAAAAGACCACACGACGACGCGACGGCTTTTCCTTAAAGGCCGCTGCGGGAAGCCCGGCGAGCATAAGGCCGATCGCCGCGTGTGCCGCGTGTCCGCTCGCAAACGACTTAAAGCCGTCCTTGACTACACCGGCGGCAATATAGGCCCGCTTGTCGGGGTTGCCGATCACCCACCACGGCTGAAACTCGAGCCCCGGCGTCACCTCGATCACGCGCATGCGCGGGCGCGACCACAGCGGCTTGACGATCACGTTGAGGATGATGGCCTGAGCGACCCACACGGCAAGCACCATGAGCGCCCAGCGTGTGAGCTCGTCGGGCTCGGTCGTGCGCGTGAGGCGATAGACGATAAGGTTGGCGACGATGGCCAGCACAAACGTCAGCACCAACTGAGCCACGATGAGTTTGCCGCCAACCCTCAGGGACGAAACGATCTCGTAGCCGGTCAGGCCAACATTGACGAGGATGCCGAGCACGGCGAGCCATTTGCTCCCCCTGGAGTCGGGACGCACCGCGCGCACGAGCATAACGCCCGCGACGCTCGCCGTCAGCTCAAACGGCAGCTCGCCGGTCGCCTCGATAAAGCGGCCGTACATACTGCCGATGTTGAACAGCGCGCTCGAGATCTGATAATCGAAGAAACTGCCCACGCCCAGGCAGAGGGCAAGGATAACCGCGATAGCAGCGGCATCTTTCTTATAGATGTACCCGAACATGCTTTCCTTTCGATGGAACCAGATTGCCCAAATGGGGCGTTTACGACGTCGACCCGTTAGTCATCGTCGGACGTGCCCAGCTGCTGCAGCAGCATGAGTGCCGCGGCCACGGGGCCGGTACCGTCGTTGGCGTCGAGACCGCGACCCAGGCCGCTGCCCGCGCCGGCGCCCGCCTTGTAGGGCACCGACAGTTTGCGGCTCTTGGGGAAGTTTACCGCGCCATAGCGGGTCTTAAGCTCATAGGCCACCTTCTTGGGAACGTCGACGCCCAAAAACGTGATGCGACCGCCGCTGAGCGTAACGCTCTCGAGCCCCAGGCGCTCGCCGCGAATGCGGATTCGCGCGCGATTGAACAGGTTGAGTCCCGCCAACGGCAGCTCGCCATGCGCGGCCTCGGTCTCTTCCTGCACCTCGTCGATGCTCTCCAGGTCCCCGGCCGCCGCAAGCTTACGGTATACGAGCACGCGCTGATCCACCGCCGGCAGGTACTCCTCGGACAAGAAGTAGTCGGCCGGCAGGTTGATGCCCACGCTCGCCGCCTCCACACCGGCATCGTCGTCGCCGCGCGCCTCGGCCACGGCCTGGCCCAGCATCTGCGTAAACAGGTCAAAGCCCACGCTCGACAGGTTGCCGTGTTGCTCGGCGCCCATGAGCGAGCCGGCGCCGCGGATCTCCAGGTCGCGCATGGCGATGCGCATGCCGCTGCCCAGGTCCTGGAACTCGGAGAGTGCGGTCAGGCGTGCCGTAGCCTCCTCGGTGAGCGGCAGCTCGCCCGGGAACATAAAGTACGCGTAGGCTTGCGTGGCAGAACGGCCCACGCGGCCCTTGAGCTGGTAGAGCTGCGCCAGGCCCAAGCGCTGCGAATCCTCGATGATCAGCGTGTTGGCGGTCGCGTTGTCTATGCCGCTCTCCACGATGGTCGTGGCGATGAGCACGTCGATCTTTTTGGTCGCGAACTCGATCATGACGTCCTCGACCTCGCGCGGGCTCATCTTGCCGTGCGCCACGCCCACGCGCGCCTCGGGCGCGGCCTCGTGTACGCGTGCCACGGCGTCGTCGATGGTCTTGACGCGGTTGGACACGTAGTACACCTGGCCGCCGCGGCCCACCTCCAGGCGAATCGCCGCGCTCACCACGTCGGGGTCGTACTCCCCCACGTGCACGATCACGGGGCGGCGCCCGGTCGGTGGCGTGGTGATCAGGCTCATGTCGCGCACGCCGCTCGTGGCCATCTGCATGGTTCGCGGAATAGGCGTTGCCGAAAGCGTGAGCACGTCAATCTGCTCGCGCAGGTTCTTGAGCTGCTCCTTGTGCTGCACGCCAAAGCGCTGCTCCTCGTCGATGATCACCAAACCCAGGTTCTTGGGGTTCACATCGGCCGAAAGCAGGCGGTGCGTGCCGATGAGCACGTCGATCGTGCCCTCGGCAAACGCCTTGAGCGCGCGCTTCTGCTGCGCCGGCGTGCGAAAGCGGCTGAGCACCTCGACCTCGAGGCCAAACGGGGCAAAGCGCTCAAAGAAGGTCTCGTAGTGCTGTTGGGCCAGAATGGTCGTGGGGCAGAGCACCATGACCTGACGGCCGGAGTCCACGCACTTAAACGCCGCGCGCAGGGCAACCTCGGTCTTGCCAAAGCCCACGTCGCCGCACAGCAGGCGGTCCATGGGCTTGGGCGCCTCCATGTCGGCCTTAATATCGGCGATGGCCTCCAGCTGGTCGCGCGTCTCGTCGTAAGGAAAGCTCTCCTCCATCTCGATCTGCTCGGGCGTATCGGGCGGGCAGGCGATACCGGTAATCGACGAACGGCGCGTATACAGATCGACCAGGTCAAACGCCAGCTTTTTGGCGTTCTTGCGCGCCTTGTTGGTGGCACGCGTCCAGTCGGCGGTATTGAGCCTAGTCAGGCGCGGCTTGTCGCCGTCGGGACCAACATAGCGCGTGATGCGGTCGACCTGCTCAAGCGGCACGTAGAGCTTGTCGCCGTCGGCATATTCCAGCAAAAAGTAGTCGCGCTCCTTGCCGCCCACTTCCTGGCGCGCGATCTCGCTAAAGAGCGCGATGCCGTGGGTAGCGTGCACCACGTAGTCGCCCGGCTTAAACGGAAACGTGATCTGCGTAATGTCCACCTTGCGACGGCTGCGCGCGCGGTTGGCGTCCATGCGGGCATTGAGATCGGCGATCGAGAACACGGCTAGGTTGGCATCGGGCACCACCACGCCCTGCGGCAGGGCGGCATCCACAAAGGTCACGCGTCCGCGCGAGATGGTGGGTACGGCAGCACCGGCGGCAGCCTGGGCGGCGCCCGCCTCGAGCGAGCGGGCGTTGAGCGCGTCGGCCTTGCGCTCGCGAATTGCAGCATGGGCCTCCTGGCGGGCAGCACGGTCGGCAGAATCTGCCGCTGCCACGCGTACGCGCTCGCCAATAACACCGGCGTTTTCGGGGGCGGCCGTCAGCGACTCCTCAAAGGTAATGCCCTCGTCGCCAAAGGTGAGCTCCATCGACTCGCGCGCTCCGCGGTCGGGAATGGCAAACACGCAGGCATAGCGCTTGCCCACGACTTCCTGAACGCGCGTCATAAAGCGGTTGTCCGAGCCTGCGATAGCCGGCTGCTCAATCTTGAGCTCTGCCGTAACCGCACCGCCGGCGCGGATCAGGCTCACGTAGTTCAGGCGCTGCTGAGCACCAAAGTCGAGCTGCTGGGCGCGCACGTACAGGCCGTCCAAGCGGTCAATCCCCGCCTCGCCGGCGCGCGCCTCGATATCCTCGTAGGCACGCAGGCAGTCGTCGAACAGCGAGCGCGGCTCGGACAGAACCACAAGCGCCTTGCCGCTCACGTGCGCCAACGGGCTCACGGTCTGGCCGTACATCACCGGCAAAAAGCGGTCGAGCTCGGGTGTGACGATACGCGCATCAACCATCTCGAGCAGTGCCGCCAGCTTGCTGTCGCTCTGGCTTGCGCGATAGAGCGCCACGTGCATGTTGTGAACGGCTTCGTCGGTAAGCGCCAGCTCGCGGCACGGGAAGATCTCGATGCTGTCCTCGTTGCCGATGGTTTGGCCCGTAGAGCTCACCATACGGCGAATGCGATCAATTTCGTCGCCAAAGAACTCAATGCGCACGGGCGCTTTCTCTTGTGCGGGGAATACCTCGACGGTGTCGCCGTGCACGCGGAACAGGCCGGGTGCGTCGGCGGCGCCGGCATTGGTGTAGCCCATGCCCACCAGGCGCTGCGGCACTTCGTCAAAAGGAATCTCCTCGCCCACCGCAAAGGTCGTGGACTCCCAGTAGCAGCTCTCGACTGGCGGCACGCAACGCAGCAGCGCGCGGGCCGAGGCAACCATGATGCAGTTGTCCCCGCGCACGATACGCCCCAGAGCCTCGCAGCGCTGCGCCACCACGGCATCGTCGGGTGCCTGCTCGCGCCACGGATAGTCCTTGCGCTCGGGAAAGCGGCACACGTGCGCCAGGCCCACGTAGGCGGCCAGGCTGCGCGCGGCGCGATCGGCCGCGTCCTCGCCGCTCACAATGTAGACCGTAGGGCGCGGGCGGCGCGCAAACTGAGCAGCCGCCATAAGCGTGCGGCCCGACTGCGACACGGCCAGCGTCACATCCTCGCCGGCGTCGAGCCCGGCCTCGACGGTCTGCAAGGCCTCGGCAGTGTAGAGCTGCGCGGCTATACGGTGAATGAGCATGCTGTTCCTCCGGCATCGCAACGCCAAAAGCCCGCCGGGGCAAGCTCGGCGGGTCGTGCGTCAAAGTTCATTGACGCTTATGGTACCGCACGGTCCCGTGACCAAAAGCCAAAGCGACATCATGCCAAATGTTGCCCACAACGGTCTTGCCAACGCGTTTCCCAGCTTATTAATCCGCTTTCCGCTTTTTAATTTGCTGTCTTCTGGCAGCAATTTACACCGTCCGCGCCCCCTGGCGAGCATTTCGAGCTGAAAAGCGCCTATAATTGAAGATACTTGCGTATACAATGTCACTTTTTGATGAGGGGGGGGGGTGAAAACAAATGGCCGACACTCCATCTTGTGCACTGTACGCCGGGCTCAAGTCACTCGGTCGCATCAACAACGGTAACGCCGCGCAAATTCTCATGGACGGCAACGCCCGTTACGGTGGACGCCTCATCTCCGAACGCTTGATGGTCCCGTCGTTTATCTCACGCGAAATCGTTCACGCCAAACCCGGTGACCTTCCCGAGTCGCTGTTTGCGCCCTTTGAACAAAGTGCGCGCCAGATACTCAACCTCATCATACAAAACCGAGGCTCCGACCCCCAATCGCTGAGCAAGGTCGCTAAACGCTATATGGAATCGTGCGCCCCAGACATGCAGGATGCCCTTACCAATTGCGGCGTCGACGGCATGCTCTTTAAAAACGGCGTCGAGCGCATCGAGACCGCTGACGATAGTGACATTAAAGATCGCTTCTACATCCATCTGGTCTTTTTTATCGTTACCGGCTGCCTTGGCGACCCCGCCCGCGCCATCGAATACACCGAGTCCTTTGTGTCCGACCAGATGCTCTCGACACTCGGCACGGTCGAGACAACCGTCACCTCATTTTTCTCGACAACCGCGCGCCCCACGGGAGACATTCGCCTGGGGCTGCTGCGCGTCGTGGGCAACTCGGCACGACCGCCGTTGCATCCCCTTACCACGGACCCGGCGGGCAGCATTATCGGGTCGCTGACGAGCGACGAGAACGCCATCACCGACGTCGATTCCGATGTCTCGCGTCAGCACCTGCGCATTTGGCTCCAAGACGGACGCTGGCTTGCGCAGGGCCTCGGCTCCACCAACGGATCGTTTTTGATCTCGGGCGTCGATCGCTGCCGACAGGCTATCGAACCGCCTAGACGCGAGCGCCCCGCCAACTTTGCCAACACCCCCGTCGAGATTCACAACGGAGACACGCTTTGCTTGGGCGCCACGACGCGCTTCTTGGTCATTCGCATCACAGACTAGCCCGCCCACACATCTTCGACGCACAAGGTGCCGTTATTTGCATCAACCCATGCAAATAACGGCACCTTTTCGATTAAGGCAACGGTTGCGCTACCTTTTCACTAACATTATCGCCATGCACTTTTTTCTCGAAAGGATCGCCCCGTGACGTACGACACGGATATGAATATCATCGCGTTGTCCCCCTTTGAACCAAACGCCATGTTTGCGACCACCGAAGACCCCGATACTATTCGCCGCTTTACCACCCTGTTGGATTGCGGGGCAGTCGGCGGCGGTTCCCACCATCTTCGCAAGGTCGCCAACACCGAGGGCGAGACCTTTGCGCTCAAGACGCTGTGGCCCCTCAGCGGCTGTGATGAAGACGGCTCCGCCGTCAGCCCCTCGGACATCAAGACGCTTACCGAGGAGTATCGCAATCTTGCAGCCGTCTCACTGTTGGACGGCTTTCCCAAAACCTATGGCTACGGCTATACCGGCTCCGTACCGGTCATCGTTATGGAGTGGATTGAAGGCCTGCCCCTTCGCGATGCTGCGGCAGAGCTAACCGACCCCGCCGAGGGCGGCCACATTCCCGCAAACACCGTCGCCGCGATTGGAAAACGCCTGGGAGAGATTCTCCTGGGTGCCCAAAAGCTCGATGCGCCGTTTGTACACCGTGATATCTCCTTGCGCAATATCATCATTCGCACGACGTGCCGGTCCCTTGCCCAGCAGATTGCACACTGCAGTTTTGACCTTTGCCTGGTCGATCTGGGCAGCTCGAGCATCAAGCGCTCAGACCCCTCGTTTACCATGTCCACCGGCATCTGGCGCAACGGCACCCCCGAGTTCGCCCCACCCGAGATGCTCTCCAACGACATCCCCGAGCTGGCGCCGCTGCGTACGTCGCCCAGCATCGATACATACGAGCTCTGCAGCGTACTCTACACGCTCTATGCCGGCCACACGCCATATCGCCTAAACGAGCATATGGACCAGTCGCCCTACCTGTACAAGATCGAGCACGAGCACGAGCCGCTTGAGGCACGCGTACCAGGCGACCAAATGCTTGTCGATGTCATCATGAGCGGCATCCATAACGAGCAGTCCCAGCGCGCGCCGCTGTCTACGATTGTCGGCAAGCTCGATGCCTGGATTAAAGACATCGATTTTGAGCCGCGCACGCCGCTGCCCACCCCGATCGACATTAGCCAGCAACCGAAGCCTTCCTGCTCCGACAAGGCTCAGACGCGTCACCCAGTCATCTCGCGTCGCGCTGCGCTCGTGCTCGGCGGCGTCTGCGTTGCCGGCATAGCAGGCTCTGCCATTGCCACGGGATGCTGGGGGCTTATCGACCTGGCGCACGGCATCAAGCCGTCACTCGACGATTACACCTGGGAAGAACTCGCCCTGATCTCCCGCAAAATCCAAGAGACATCTTCCAGCAAAAAGGTGCTCGAGATTGCCGAAACCTACCACCTGGTAAACAGCAAGCAGTCGCTCGAAAACGAGAACACCAAGACCGTCAGGCTTTCCGACGGGACCAAGGCACAAATCCAGATCGTGGGCTTTAAGGCAGACACACTCACCGATGACGGCCTTCCCGCTGGCATCACCTTTATGTTCCGTACCCCCATCGCCATGCGCGCCGTAAACGACAGCGCCGCGACGGGTGGCTGGGAGCAATCGTCGCTTCGTGAATGGTTGGCGGACAAGGGCATGGCTACGCTGCCCGACGATCTCCGCAATCAGATTCGCTCGGTGCGAAAGCTCACCAACAACACCGGCGGCACCAAAGACGCCTCCAGCATCACCGCCACCGATGACAAGCTGTGGCTGCCGTCCATGAGCGAGCTGTGCGGCTACCAGGCGCCCGAAACGTTCGCAGAAGGCTACGAGTACCTTTCTACCCTCTACAGCGGAGAAGGCGAGCAGTACCAGCTCTATCGCGAGCAGAGCGTAAGCGGTCTGACCACCAACGACGCCATGATCCGCACCGTCGCCGGCAAAAAGATCTACTACTGGGAGCGCACCCCCAGCGCCGACTGCAGCGAGGGCGCCAACTCGACGTACTTTAACCGCGTTGGAAGAGACGGCGACGTGTTTAGCTGGGCAACGCCCGGAAACAAACCAGACCAAAAGACCTATGTCCTACCCGGCTTTTGCATCTAATACCTTCACCGGATACCAGAAAGGAGCCTCGCATCATGCGCGCGGAAACACCTTCCGAGGTGCTCTTTGATTTCCTTAAGTGCGACCTGCAGATCAATAATCGAGAAGCGGCGCGCATCTTGGTTTCGGACAAGCCGATGGACGCCAAACCGGCCCCAAGGTTTCGCATTGCCGAAAAGACGTTTCTATCGCGACGCGTGGTGCACGTCGTTCCGGGTACCGACAAGATCGACCCCGAGATGTTTGCCGATTTTTCGCAGAGCGTCCAGAACTTGGCTGCCGCTGCAAAAATCGCCAGCGGCAGCAGTCCAGCGGCCGCCAACGCTCGCCAGCAAGCCATTACGACGCGTGCCCTCGAGCGCATGGCGACGTCGCTCGAACACTGGGGGCTCGATGGTTCCATCCTGCGCAATATCTTTGACCGCATCGCCGTCATGCCGGGCCTCAAGCAAAGCGACCGGCGCCTTTTGGAGCTTCTTGCGCTAACGGTCTGCGGATGCTTGGCCGATCCCAACGCCGCCGCCTCCGAGGTCAAAGACTTTGCCATAACGCAACTGGCCCAGACCTTTGGCACGCTCGAGACCGCCGAGGTCGTCCAGGCACAAGGCACTAACCGCAAGGTCAACGAGCCTCCTGCAAAACTGGGGCTGCTCAGGCTTGCGAAAGACGGCTCGGCCTTGCCGCCAATCTATCCTTTGAGCCTCGAGCCCGAGGGTACGGTACTTGGCTCTTTTGCACACGACCAAAACGCCATCACCAACGTAGGACCCGATGTATCCCGCCGGCACCTGCGTGTAGCATTTTCTAACGGCACGTGGCTCGCGAGCGGCCTTCACTCCACCAACGGAACGGTGCTGGTGACACGCAACGGCACGACCACCGTTATCGAAAAGCCACGCTCGCTGCGCACCGCCGATGACGAGGACAGTCAGATTCCTATCCACGACGGCGACCTGCTCAAGCTGGGTTCCTCGACCGAGTTTTTGGTGCTGAAGATCTCCTCAAACGTACGCGCGCTGGCCTAGGGCCGAGCACATACAATAAGAATCAACTCAAAGGAGCGCCGCTGCACGCATCGCAGCGGCGCTCCTTTATATGACGCGGACATCTAAATACGGATGCAGGAGCCGACAAAACTTACGCAAGATAACTAAAACATAAAAGCCGCGTGGGGGTCGGGTCCCCACGCGACTATCAGGTTTGGGCTAATTAAGCCCGGAGGTAAACGCTAGCAGAGATTAGTGCTCGCGACGCTTGGTCATGTACATGCCCACGGCGGCAGCCACGGCGCCGGCAAGGGAAGCAGCTGAGGTCACTACAAAGATCGGGTCGCCAGTGGTAGGGAGGGCGGCGGCGTCCTTCTTCTCGGCCTTAGCCTCGTCCTTCTTGTCAGCAGTAACCTGCTTCTTGCCCTCATCCTTCTTCAAAGTCTCGGACTTGGGGGTCTTAGCGGTAAAGAAAGCGTAGACAGTGGTGTCCTCAGTGATAGGAGTAGAGAAGTCAAACTTCTTAAAGGACTCCTTGGAAGAAGACCAGCCGACAAAGTTGAAGCCGTCGATGGAAGGATCACTGGGCTGAGCAACAGTCTTGCCGTCCTCGACCTCAACCGTAGTGGTGGAACCATCAACATAGAAATTGACCTTGTGCGTCTGGACAGCAGGCGTCTCGTTCTTGGTCCACTGGGCGTAGAACGTCACGTGGTCACCGCCGCCTTGGACGGGCTTGCTGAAGACGACCGGGTCGGTGCCCTCGGAGTCGTAGGTCCAGCCGGCGAAGGTGTAGCCCTCGCGGGTCGGGGCCAGGGGCTGGCGGGCGACGCCGTCGGCATCGGTCACGCCCTGGAGAACTTCGTTGCCATCAGCGAACACACCGCCGTTGGTGAAGTAGAGGACGTCTTTCTCATTGTTAGCAAGCTCTGCCCACTGAGCGAAGAACGTAACGTGCTGACCGCTACCCGGGATAGGCTTGGTGAAGTCGACAGGATCGGTGCCCTCGCGGTCGTAGGTCCAGCCGGTGAAGGTGTAGCCCTTGCGGGTCGGGGCCAGGGGCTGGCGGGCGACGCCGTTGCTGTCGGTAACGCCCTCCATGGTCTCATTGCCATCGGCGAAAGCGCCACCATTGGCAACATAGAGAACCGTCTTCTCGTTGTTCTGCTTCCACTGGGCATAAAGGGTCGCGTGACCGCTGCCCGCAACGATAGCCTTCGTGAAGTCGACGGGGTCATTTCCGTCGCGATCGTACGACCAACCAAGGAAGTCATAGCCCTCGCGGGTTGGCTGAAGCGGCAGGCGTGCGATACCGTTAGTATCGGTTACGACCTGCATAGTATCGTTGCCGTCGGCGAACTGACCGCCATTGGCTTCGTAGGTCACATTAAGCACCTTCGAGGAAGCCTCAGTCCACTTGGCGAACAGCACGAAGTGATCTGCACCGCCCTGAAGGGGCTGGGAAAAATCGACAGCATTGGTAAAACTGCCGTCATAATACCAGCCGTCAAAGACGTATCCATCGCGCACCGGAGAAGCGGGCTGATTAATCTCGCCGTTTTCATTCGTCGAATAACACTGGTTGGGGTCTCCGTTAGTAAAAGTGCCCCCGTTAGCAATGAAGAAAGTTTGAGACTTTTTTGCAAAAAAGTTTGCAAAAAGCTATTGAGCCACCCGTACACTGGGGCAAAGGTCTGCCAGTGGGCACCCGTCGCACTTGGGTTTGCGGGCATCGCAGATCTCGCGGCCAAAGGTGATCCACTGGTGGTTGACCGACTCCCAATACTCGTGCGGCAAGATCTTGAGCAGATCCTGCTCGGTCTTGAGCGGCTC
This sequence comes from Collinsella sp. HCP3S3_D1, assembly GCF_052064015.1. NCBI lineage: Bacteria > Bacillati > Actinomycetota > Coriobacteriia > Coriobacteriales > Coriobacteriaceae > Collinsella > Collinsella sp. HCP3S3_D1. The sequence goes on along the minus strand of NZ_JBQHWK010000005.1, from coordinate 26,912 downwards.
TTTGGCGTGCGTCTTGGGACTCAGCATCAGACGGTGCGCGATGCGGTTGACGTGCGTATCGACCGCGATGCCCTCGACAATGCCAAACCCCACGTTGAGCACAATGTTCGCCGTCTTGCGCCCAACGCCCGGCAGCTTGACAAGCTCCTTCATGTCGGCCGGCACCTCGCCGCCGTAATCGGCGACAATCATCTGTGCGGCCTCCACGGCGTGCTTGGCCTTGCTCTTATAGAAGCCGAGCGACTTAATGGTATCTGCCACATCGGCAACGCTCGCCCCCGCCATGGCCTCGGGCGTGGGCCACTGGGCAAACAGCTTCGGCGTCACCTTGTTGACCTGCGCGTCGGTCGTCTGCGCCGAGAGCAACACCGCTATGAGCAGCCTATAGGGATTCTCGTGGTCCAAAAAACACTCAACCGGGCCATAGCGACGGTTGAGGCGCTCGCACACCTCAACGGCGCGCTCGCGTTTGGCGGCATTGGTCTCGCGTGGCATAACGACTCCTCAGCTCAGCGACATAACAAACCTATGGGCACGATTGTCCCACGTATGGGGTCTTTACGCCTCCAAAAATGCGCCGGTCTGGCGGCCCCACAAGCTCGCATACTCGCCGCCTGCCTCGACAAGCTGCGCATGCGTACCGTCCTCGACAATCTCGCCGTCCGCCAGCACCACGATGCGGTCGAGCGCCGCCACGGTGGACAGGCGATGTGCCACCACAATGGAGGTGCGGCCGCGCATCAGGTTCTCAAGCGCCTCCTGCACCAGTGCCTCGGACTCGCTATCCAGGGCAGAGGTCGCCTCGTCGAGCACCAGAATCGGCGCGTCGGTGAGGATGGCACGGGCGATGGCCACGCGCTGGCGCTGACCGCCCGAAAGCTTAACGCCGCGCTCGCCCACCATGGTGTCAAAGCCCCGGGGCAGGCGGTCGATAAACTCCAGGGCATTGGCCAAGCGGGCCGCCTCGCGGATCTGTTCGTCGGTGGCATCGGGGCGGCCGTAGGCGATGTTCTCGCGAATGGAGCGGTGAAACAGCAGCGCCTCCTGCGGCACGTAGGCGACCTGGCGGCGCAGGCTCTGCTGCGTGCAGCGCGAGACATCCTGACCGTCCACGAGTACGCGACCGCCCTGTACGTCGTCCAGGCGCAACAACAGTTTGGTGAGCGTCGTCTTGCCCGAGCCCGATTTGCCCACCAGGCCCACGCGCTGACCCGCCGCCACATGAAGTGTCAGGTCGTCGAACACGCTCTCGCCCGCCGCGGCGTCGCGGTATGCAAAGCTCAGGTGCTCAAAATCAATCGCGCCCTCGCCCACCTTGAGCTCGGGAGCGTTCTCGTCGTCTGCCACCAGACGCGGCTCGTCCAGCACGCGCGTCATCTCGGCCGCATCGCCCAGCGCGCGGTTGATGCGCTGCATCATGGAGCTTACGTAGTTCAGACGCATGGTGAGGTTGTACGTATAGGTAAAGATCATGACGAGCGCGCCGGCCGAGATGCCAAACCACGCGTTGCCGCCCGCGACGAACACGCTCACCACGGCCATGGTGATGACGATAAGGCCCGAGGTTGTAAAGTTGCGCTGCATCATGGCGTGCATCGAAACCGTTTCGGCGTCGCGCGCGGCGCGGTCGGCAGCATCGAACAGGTCGCGCTCAAAGTCTTCGCGTCCGCAGGTCTTGACGGCCAGGATGTTCGTGACCGCGTCGGAAAGCACGCCCGACAGCTTGTTCTGCGCGGCGGACGTCGCGGCCGAAAGCGGCATGATGCGCTTATACATGAGCCAGACAAACGCAATGTAGACGACCATAATGCCCACCAGGATCACGGTAAACGTCGGCACCACCGGAGCGAGCGCCGCCACCGTGCAGACAACCGAGGTGATAGTGGGAATGAGCGAATACACCGTCACGTCCACCAGCCCCGTGTAGCCGCTCATAAAACGGCTCGTCTGGCTCACAAGCGATCCGCCAAAACGGCTGGTGTGGAATGTCATGGATTGATTGGAGAGCGTGTCGAAGCACAGGCGCGCCAAGTGATAGTTGCCCGCAATCTCGAGCTTGTAGACGGTGTAGTCCTGCAGCTTGGAGAGGATTTGGCCCACTAGGTTAACGAGCACGAGCGCCAGAATGTAGGGGCCAAAGACCTCAAACACCCGGTCGCCCGCCACGGGGCCGGCCTGGACGCGGTCGACGATAAGCGCCATCACGTAGGTGTTGGCAAACGTGAGCAAAAAGATGTAGCCCGCCGACGAGAGCACCGAAAGAAAGACGATCAGCGGCTGCGTGCGCGTGACGTCCCAAAAACGCTGTAGCGTGCGGCGCACGGTTGAGCGTTTGAGCGGACTGGTGCTTCTCTGTGACATGGGCTTCCTTTCACATCTGGCGGGGCTAAACGTCATTGTTGCATAATAAAGCGCACTTCAGGCAAGCACGATGCGAAAAGCAGCGGGGTGCCCGCGTTTGCGCCGGCGCCCCACCGTCTTGTTGTAATTATTCCTCGTCTTCTTGGTCTGTGAGAAGGCCCGCGGGCGTGAGTCCCAAGATCACATCAGCTTGGTCGGCGTCTTCCAGCGCGTCGATGTCCTTGAGCTTGCGCTCCATGACGTTGGTGCGCGTGGTGATGATGCCCTCGACCGTCTTTCCCGCGGTCTCGATTTGCTGCTGGGCGCGGCGCAGCGCCGCCTGATAGCGCGGCAGCTCGGCCTTGACGGCAGAAAGCACGCGCAGCACGTCATCGGTGCGTTTTTGCAGCCTAAACGTCTGGTAGCTCATCTGTAGACTGTTAAGGATAGCCGCCATGGTGCTGGGACCGGCAACGTTGACGTGATAGTCGCGGCCCAGGGTCTCGATAAGTCCCGGACGACTGACAACCTCGGCGTACAGCCCCTCAAACGGCACGAACATAATGCCAAAGTTGGTCGTTGCCGGCACACTCAGGTACTTTTCGCAGATGTCCTTGGCCTCGCGCTTGACCATGGCATCGAGCGTCTTACGCGCAGCGGCGACGGCCTCAGCGTCACCCGACTCCTGGGCGTCGAGCAGATGCTCGTACGCATCGCCCGGGAATTTGGAGTCGATCGGCAGCAGCACGGGATCGTCCTCGTCTACTGGCAGCTTGACGGCAAACTCAACGCGCTCCGAGGCGCCGGGCTTGGTGGCGACGTTTTCCAGATACTGGTCGGGCGTGAGGATGTCCGCCAGGATTGCACCCAGCTGCACCTCGCCCAAAATGCCACGCGCCTTTACGTTGCCCAGCACGCGCTTAAGGTCGCCCACGCCGGTGGCGATGGACTGCATGTCGCCCAGGCCCTTGTACACGGCCTCGAGCTGGTCGCTCACCTGCTTAAACGATGCCGACAGGCGATCGTTGAGCGTGCGGGAGAGCTTCTCGTCCACCGTCGCGCGCATCTGATCGAGTTGCACGTTGTTATCTTTGCGGATAGCACCCAGCTGGGCATCGACCGTCTCGCGCACCTTGTCCAGGCGGTGCTCGATGCCCTCGCGGTTGGCACCGAGTTGTTGGGCCGTCTCGCGGCGCAGGTCATCCATCCGGTCACCAGCTTGCGAAAACTCGCGTGCGATGTTCAGGTAACGTTGCTGCTCCACGGCCGCATCTGTCGTCTGCTGCTGCGCGATGGCATTGGCCGTGCGGCGGGTTTCGGCCAGCGCGACGTTCAGGGCATCGAGCGCGTTGTTAGCCTGCTCGAGTGCCGCCAGCGCCTCCGCACCGCCATCGCTGCGCTCTCGCAGCTCGGCGCGAAGGCCCTTGAGCTGCAGGGCGCAAGCCACAGCCACTCCTACCGCCACCAAGGCGATCACGACCAGCACAATATCAACAGCAGACATAGACTCCGCCCAACAAACCCAATCGATCATCAATCAAAACCGCGATCAATCTTACCCCGCCACACGCACCGGGCGCCCGGCCCCTTCTTGGGCGCCCCTCTCCTCCGCATATTCCATAATGCGGCGCGCCGTCTCCCTGCTCACCTTTGAGTCATCGCCGGCTAAGTATGCGTACACGTTTCCCTTATTCAGATTCAAATCGCGGCAGAGACCGTAGCGCGTTACGCCCGATTCCCCTAGCGCTCCCAACGTTCTTTTTCGCATCAGAGCGTTGATCCTTCTGTCCGCCACTGGCTTTTCCTTCACCGCTCTATACGCACGCCAAACGTTGGCATAACGATTAGGGAGTTTGTCCTCGGCGCATAGAGATGCCAGGCTACCCGTTTGGGCGTACAAGGACAAAACGCCTCGGTAACCCTCTTCCATCCACGAACCCTCGGATAAGCCCAGAACGTATTCGGCTTTACCCTGCGCCAAAGCGAGCAAAAACAGGGGCTCCGCCACGCGCGGCGCAACCGTCGTCGCCTGCTTAACCAGTTTTCTAAAACTGAGTGACTGCTGTCCGGATAGCTCTCGGCAATAGCCTTTTAAGAATCCCTCAAAGGTCAGATTCAACCGAGCACCTCCTTTTTGTATTGCCTGTATGCGCAGACCATCTCTTGATAACTCCGCTCCGAAGGCGACGACGCCAGCGCCTCGCCCTCGTCGAATATAAGCCGTTCGAGCAGTCCCCAATCAAGTCGGTCGACGAATGCCTGGCTATGAAGATCGACGATGTCGTTCGGACGGTAGGCATAGAGCTTCATTACCGCCAGGTCTTCCAAGGATGGCGTAAAGTACCTGATAAAACGCGCCCCAATATCCAAGGGAACCAAACGATCTTCGTAATTGAATGGCATCTGATTACAATATGACACCGCCATACCATTCACCTCGGGATATCGAGCTATGATCTCGCGGAGGCACCTGTCTGCCTCAAACACATCAATGTCATGTGTAACCGACCGATTCGTCACATCGTTAAGCATGAAGGCACTCCCTCCCACCAATACAACGCTCGGTCTATCGTCTCTTGGACCTATTTCCAGCTCCGCCTCTTCGTCAATATCCAAAAGAGTCTGCTCTAAATCCTGCTTATGCATAGCAAATCCTATTATTAATCATCATCAATAATACTATTCAGTCGCACGACAGGATCCACAGGATGCAAGAATTCTACTCGTGGCGATAATCCCTGCACCCTAGAAGTCCTAATGTGACAAACGCTAACTCTCCCAGCCGGCGCGGATGGTTGTTACGACATCGCCCAGGCGCTGGCCGAGAGCTGTTAAATGTTGGAGCACTTCGCTGGGCGAAGCGCCGTTGAGAATGCACGTAAGGGCATATGAGGCCAAGAAGATTGCCGCGAGTCCCAACGGGATCAGCACGATCATCGCCAGCGTACGCAGGCGCTGGGCCCAGCGACGGCGACGCGCACGACGCTTGTCGAACGCAAGCTCCTGCGCATATGAATCTTGCTGTACGGAATAGGCTCCTGGGTCCACCTCACCCGCAGACGATACCGCGGGCGCGGCGTTTTGCGCAGGAGGCTGGACGGCTGCCCCTTGCATTTGCATCTCCATAAGCCGCTGCTGTTGGCGCAGCATGCGCTCGGCTTGTTGCTGCGGGGTCTCAAGAAACAGATCCATGTTGGCCTCCTCAATAGGAGCATTCGATGCTTGCGCCCAGCATCCCGCACCATCGCGGCCGCGGCAACGAAATCCGCGGCAATAGCCGCAAAGATTCTTTTGTCAGAAAACTGTCGAAAAGTTCAACAACTCCCCTACCAGCACTTTCTTTGAGCTTTTTTCGCCAGCAATCTTTTGCCCTCTCGCCCTTGCGCCATCCGACCAAAACCTAACCAAAAGCTTGACGGAAATTGTGAAGACAGGGACCCCAAACAAAACGTGCCGCCCCAAAAGGGGCGGCACACAAACTTCTTATCAGCTTTTCTGTAGCGAGCACGCGACGGCCCGAAGCCGGAGCGCAGCCAGCGCCACGCGCTAGTAGTTCACCACCTGCTCCTCAAAGTACGCCTTGGGATGGTTGCAAACCGGGCACACCTCGGGCGCCTTGGCACCAACATGCAGGTGCCCGCAGTTCAGGCACTTCCACACCTTTACGCCCTCGCGCTCAAACACCTCGCCCGATTCAATGCGCTCGACGAGCTTGTTATAGCGCTCCTCGTGAGCCTTCTCGACAGCGCCAACGCCACGGAACTTCGCGGCGATCTCGGCAAAACCCTCCTCTTCGGCGGTCTTGGCGAACTCGTCATACATCGTGGTCCACTCGTAGTTCTCGCCCGCGGCAGCATCGCGCAGGTTGTCCAGCGTATCCGGAACAGCACCGTCGTGCAGGTACTTAAACCACAGCTTGGCATGCTCGGACTCGTTGCCCGCCGTCTCTGCAAAGATATTCGAAATCTGAACGTAGCCGTCCTTTTTGGCCTTGGATGCATAGTAACGATACTTGGTGTGCGCCTGGGACTCACCGGCAAAAGCGGTCTCGAGGTTCTTCTTGGTTTGAGAATTCTCAAAATCCATAGGTGTACTTCCCTTCAATACGCGCCGCCCACAGACTTTGAGCGGCATTGTTTTTAGGATACCCTCATGCCGAGAATCTAAACCTTACTATCCTATTCTGCAAATTCGCGTCATCACACACTCAGCCAGCGCTCGCCTTCGGCACGACAAAAGCCTTCGCGCTCCAGGTCGGCAAGAATGCCCGCAATAAAATCGCAACCAACCGGTTCGCGACCCGCTGCGGCCTCCATCTTGTTAACGCCTGCAACAGCTTCAACAAGCGTTATGCCCGCCGGCTGTCCGTCGCGGGCTGCAAGCAGCATGCGCACGATATGGGCACGCTTTTGCCGACGCGAGCCCTCAAACTTGGACTGGCGGCTGTAGCCCGCCGAGCGCCTAGACGGATTGGGCAGCGTCTTTTTGAGATACGCGCCGTAATCCAGCAGCGCGTAATACCACGCGCGCGGCGTATCGGCATCGTCGAGCGGCACGGCAAAGGGAGCGGCCTCATCCGCCGCCGCACCGGGCGCCGCCGGGCAGGCCGCCTGGATCAACGGCACCAGCTCGCGGTCGGGAACAGACGGAACGTCAGGAAAAAAGTGATGCAGAAAGACCGTGCGCACATTGGTCTCCAGGTACACTCCCGGAAGATCAAACGCAAACGACCGAATGCCCTGCGCCGTTGCGGGCCCAATACCGGGCAGCGCGACCAGGTCGCGTGTATCACGCGGAAACTCCCCATCCCAGTCCTCCACGAGTCGCTGCGCAGCCTTATGGAGCGCCAAAGCACGGCGGTTGTAGCCCATGCCCTGCCAAGCGTCCAAAACATCAGAAGGAGCGGCCTGGGCGAGAGAATGCACGGTCGGAAAGCGGTCGAGCCATGCCGGCATGCGCATCTCTACGCGTGGAACCTGCGTCTGCTGCAGCATGACCTCGGAAAGCCAGATGATGTACGGGTCGCGTGTGCGGCGCCACGGAAGGTCGCGATAACGCAGAACCCCTTCCGAACGAATCATCGAACGAAAGGGGTCCTGAATCATAGCTATACTCCTTATGCGGCGCTACTCCTCCCGGCAAGCACACGCGCAAACGGCATACTCGGGAAAGGCGTCGCGGTCGGCGAACTTGGGATCGACGGCGGGGAACTGGCGGCGAGCGACGACATCGTCCAGCGAAACGGAATCGAGGTAGTCACGCATCAGCGCCTGGGCCCCAGCCCACAGGGGATGATAGCAGCACGTGCCCCTGCGTGCACAGTCGCCATCGAGTGCCGTGCAATCATTCATAACCATAGGGCCCTGAACGGCCTCGACGACCTGACGGATAGTGACCTCGCTCGGGTTGACCTTAAGACGCATACCGCCGTGGACGCCACGCAGGCTCTCCACAATACCGGCCTGAACCAAACCGTGTTGGATCGAACGGGCAAACGAATACGGAACATTGACCTCTTCGGCAGCAGTGCGAACAGAAAGCAACCGCTCCGGCTCCTCGGCAAGCATCGCAAGCATGCGGAGGGCATAATCAGTCTTCCTCGATATGTCCATGTTTCCCCTTTCAAGGAATACGAACAGCTCGAACGGGCTCCGGGGCCGAGCTTACGTCGAGACGCTAAATAACCGCCGGGACAACCAAATAGTGAATTAGATGTCCGCTGAAGGTCGAATCCAAAGCAAATTGCATCAGATTAGGCCAACAGTGGAATTTAGTATAACCTAACCCCCTGTTTCGTTGAACGAGTGTTGCGCAACAAACCCCCCTGTTTAAACCGATATACTTAATTCATTTCCGCATCTCGGAAACAAGGAGCAGAATGAAAGGGACGGCCGAGCGCTTGTCCTATTAAACGCAAAAAGCCACGTCCGAAGACGTGGCTTTAATTGCGTTGGCGGGAAGTACGGGGCTCGAACCCGCGACCTCCGACGTGACAGGCCGGCGCTCTAACCAAACTGAGCTAACTCCCCAGGCAGTCGTTCGCGTTTGTTTCCGCTCGCGTGCGCTGCGGGGATTAGTATACACAGAAGTCTGTTCGCCGCGCAACAACTTTTTTGAAAATATTTTTTGGGTCCCTCCGGGAGGGTCTCCGGGGCCGGCTGGCGCGGGTTAAGTTTGCTGCTCTACAGTCCTGCGCAAGACGGAAAGCACATTAAGTGCTTTCCTTTGCGTGCGGAACTCGCGACAAACTTAACCCGCGCCAGCCGGCCCCGGAGACCCTCCCTGCCGTCACTTTGTTCGAAGACTTTGTTGCTCGCCGCTTCGCGGCTCGGGACCCCCGTTCTCCTGGGCGGGGTTGTCTGATGGTTGTTGTTGAACTTCGGCCTTTGGCTCAAAGAAAAACGGGGGATGCAATCTGCATCCCCCGTTTTTGTTGCGTTTACTCTAGGTCGATAAATTTGGTGCTGAGAATCTTGCCGTCTTTGACGAGCATTCTGGCCATGGTGGGGCCCCGGGTGCCCCTGGGGTAGCTGGCGCTGCCTGGGTTGAGGACCAAGCAGCGGCCCACCTGGGCCTCTTTGGTTACGTGAGTGTGACCGTTGATGCCTACGTCCACGGATCCCACCGGGAGGTCTTCGCGGTAGTGGGCTACGGCAAACTTAAGGCCCTCGTAGCTAAAGAGCGCCAGACGGTCCACTTCGGGGCCGTAATCACGGTAGTAGTCGTTATTGCCCAGAACCGCTCGCACGGGGGCAATGGTTCGCAGATGTTCGTAGTCCATCTCCGACGTAAGATCGCCGGCATGGATAATCAGGTCCGCGCCGCTCAACTCATCTAAAAGCGCGGGCGACAGATAACCGTGGGTGTCCGAGATGATGTCGATACGCTTGGCGCTTGCACTGTTCATGGGATCCCTTCCGCAAACGATTTGGTGCATTTATACAAAAAGCCCCGCGGCTCCGCAGACGATTTTGGTCTACAGGGCTGCGGGGCCGGTGTGCTAGAGGCTCAGGGCCTTCTTGAGCGGTACGACGCGACGGCGCGAAACCGGTACGCGTTCGTCGACGCCCGTAATGCCCAGCTGGATAGCGCCCGAGGGAACCGTCTCGACGTCGGTAACACACGCCAAGTTAACGATATAGCGGCGGTGAACGCGGAAAAAGCCAAAATCACAGAGCTTGGCCTCGAACTGTGCCAGCGAGGTCGTCGACAAAAAACGGTCGTCGACGGTATAGATACAGGAGTAATCGTCCTTGGCCATAATGAAGCGAATGTCGTCCACAGGAATGAGCACCTTGCGGCCGCCCTTCTCCACCGGGATGCGCTCGATGGTCACCTTGCTGTCCGCAACGGGCTTCGTGCGCTGCATGACCTTCTCGATTGCACGATCCAGGCGGGCTTCCTCTACCGGCTTCATCAGATAGTCGACGGCATCCACATCAAACGCCTCAACCGCATGATCGCTGTACGCGGTCACAAACACGATCGCCGGCGGATTCTTAAGCTTATGCAGCGCCTCGGCAAGTTGCAGACCCGAAGCGCCAGGCATCGAAATATCGAGGAACACGACATCAACGCGACTCTCCATAAGCATCTCGATGGCGGAGCGAACGCTCGACGCTTCTGTGATCGTGCCGATCTTGCCCGTCTGCTCGAGCAAGAAGCGAAGTTCCGAACGGGCCGGGGCCTCATCATCCACAATCATCGCACGCAGCATGGGGATAAAACCTTTCGTCAACAAACTACATCGGGCATACGCCAACCGGCGTTAAGCCCGTGACCAATTATTCTACTCTTGAATGTCGAAGATGCTCTCCGACAAATCGAGATGTAGGAGCACTTTAGCGCCCTTACCCGGCGCCGATTCGACGCGCGTATAGGAGTGCGGCCCATAAAAGCGATGAATGCGCTCCGAAATATTGTGCATGGCAACGCCGGCGCCGCCACCCTGCGGGGAGCTGGCGTCGGGACGGGCAGAGCGCTCGTCAAACAGTCTGGCAGCGATGCCCTCGTCCATGCCCACACCGTCATCGGCCACCGAAATCAAAATCGCATCGTCACCATCTCTGCGGACCGTCACGTCAATCTTCAGCGCACTGGCATCACCCATGCCGTGACGCACGGCGTTCTCGACAATCGGTTGGATCACAAATGCCGGAACCAGCGTGTCCTCGACGTCCTCGGACACGTCAAAGGTCGCCAGCACGCGATCCTCGCCAAAGCGCGCCTTCTCAAACGTCAGGTAGCGCTTGGTCTGTGCGACCTCGCGCGACACGGGAATGAGGGAGCCCGAATTGTCGAGCGTTGCGCGATAGAACGAGGAGAACTCGCGCAGCAGCTCGCGGGCGCGCAGCGGGTCGGTACGCGTAAACGATGCGATGGTGTTGAGCGTGTTGAACAGGAAGTGCGGGTTAATCTGCGCCTGCAGGGCACGCACCTCGGCACGGGCCGTGAGCTCCTTTTGCACCTCGAGCTCGTGAATGGCGAGCTGCGTGGACAGGATTTCGGCAAAACCCGAGGCGAGCGCATACTGGGTACGGTCGACGGCACGCGGGGTCTTGTAATAGAACTTGAGCGTGCCGACGGTGCGGTCGCCCACCTTGATGGGTGCGATGATGCCAGCGGGGACCTGGTTGTGTGAGCCATCCGAACCCACCACGTCCACCACACGGTTGAACGACTGGACGATACCGTGTTCGATGACGTAGCGCGTGGCGAGCGTATGAATGGGAGAATTGGGCAGCAGCTTTTCCTCAAACTCGCCCGCGCAGGCCAGTACGTTGCTCTCGTCGGTAACGGCAACTGTCATGGCGCGTGTCTCGGGCAAAATGCGCTGGCACACCAGACGTGCTGACTCCTGCGTCAGACCGCCTTTAATGTCCTCGAGCATGGCCGAGGCCACCGAGAGCGTCTCCTCGGTGTACTGCGAGCGAACCGAATCGGGATTGAGCGTCAAAAAGAAAAAGATACACAGGAAGATGCATAGCAGCGTACAGGCGACCACGGTCGCGATTGGATCGATTCCAGTCGCCAGGGCAAAAACAAAGTACACCAGCACACAAATGGCGCAGGATACGGCAATGATGCGAAAGATTGACATTGAACTATCGCGCTGGGCGCGGCGGTCGATCATTCAGTCCCCTCCAGGATGCTGGTCAGCTGGGCGTCACGCCAGAGCCCATCCATAATCTTGGGCCAGAAGCTCTGGAAACGCAGGTAGCTTGCGGCGTTTTGGCGTGCGTAGGTCCTGGCCTCGTCAATACCGTGGCGCCAAATGCGTAGGTATCCCTCGTGCTCGCGGGTAAAAATGCTGCGGACCATGGCAGTCTTACGCACGCGATCGTCAAGCTCGCGCGAAATCCACGGACCCGGATAGGGCATGAGAGACGCGGCTGTAACGGGAATGAGCTCTTTCTGATGCGCGGCAAACGTTAGCTTGGCACGTTCGTAGTACCAACGGTACACGTCCTGCATAAAGCGCGGCGAGCGTTTCTCGGACTCGGGCGGTAGATGGCGTACGGTCCACTCGTTATCAAACCATACGTCGTAGCCAAATATGCGCATATTAAAGAGGTAGTCCAGGTCCTCGCCACGAGTGATAAACGGGTCAAATGCCACGCGGGTAAAGGCGCGGGCATGGAGGGCCATAAGGCCGCCGCACACATAGTTTGAACGCGAAATACGGGTGCCCGAGAGCGCCTTTTTCATCCAGCGATTGAACTCAATACGCTTGGTCCACCAACGGTGGCAGATGCCCACCTTGTCCGTGGGGGCCAGCGGCGATCCGTCTCGATCGTAAAAGTAGCCGCTCTTAACCAAGATTGGCAGGCCCTGACGCGTCTGCTGCCCCAACGCGTAAGTCGCGCGTTTCATAAAGTCGGCATCGATGACAGTCTCGTCGTCATCCAAAAAGATGACGGCATCGTGACCCAGCACGGCGGCACAGGCAAGTCCCATATTGCGGATGGCGCCATAGCCGCGCAGGCTCACGCATTCCCCCGAACCCTTGGGCGCAATCTGCGCTACGCGGTCGGCGATACGTGATGCCTGGGTATTGGTGACTACGGTAACTTTGAGCGTAGGGTGCGCGTCGACGATTTCGCGTACGCGCTTCGACACATCCGCCGTGGCCGAGATGGGACAGACCACCAAAAGGATGATTCGCGGAATATCGCGTACCTGCTCGAGCGAAGCAAGACAGTGATCGAGCTCGGGATTGGTGGCGTTGAGCTTCGTCGAGTGGTCATAGACACCGGGAGCGTTTGCATGGGCATCATCGCCCGCCCAATATGTTGGAATCACAACCGTGGCGTTCATGCCTTCCCTCCCTGCAACACAAAAACGAGGCGCCGCCAAACACAGGCGACGCCCCGCGACCTAGCTGATTCCATCATACCCACTTGGGCAAATCATTGCTCGCAAGTCGCAATGTTTATTGCGGATAACCCCAAAAGAGTACCGCGGACAGGCACAATAGCCGCCCGCTCCTATGCGGCATGCTCTGCCGCTCGAGTCATGCGAGACAGGCGGGCCAGCAGCATAAAGCCAACGACCAGCAGCACAGCAATGGAAAGAACGCCCAGCGACGGGTTGCCGGTCAGCGAGGTGACGACCGACACCAGAAAGGTGCCCATAACGCTTGCATAGCGCCCAAAGATGTCAAAGAAGCCGTAGTACTCGTTGGACTTTTCCTTGGGGATGATGCGGCCAAAGTAGCTACGGCTGAGTGCCTGCACGCCACCCTGGAACAGGCCGACCATAATGGCAAGCACCCAGAATTCAAAGGCGGTCTTGAGGAAAAACGCGGCGAACAGCACAATGCCCATGTAGGCGGCGACCGCTACCAGGATCATGTTGAGCGTGCCCACGCGTCCGGCGAGCTTGCCGTAGATGATGGCGGACGGAAAGGCCACGAACTGCGTAACGAGCAGGGCCAGTACCAGCTGGGTCGAGTCGATGCCCAGAGCCGAACCGTAGCTGGTTGCCATGGAAATGACCGTGTGCACACCGTCGATGTAGAAGAAGAACGCGATCATGTAGACCAGCACGATCTTGTTGTGGGCGATCTCGCGCATGGTGTGTACGACCTCGGAGAACACGCCGCCCACGATGTGGCCGATGGTGTCCTCGGGACCGCGCTCGCGACCGTACTTTTGCTTATAGGAGCGAATGAGCGGCAGGGTAAAGATGAGCCACCAGGCACCAGTGATGACAAACGACAGACGCGTTGCCAGCATGGTGGGGACGCCAAGAGCGGGACCACCCATGATAAGCACCAGACAGATGATGAACGGCACGGTGGAACCGATGTAGCCCCAGGCATAGCCCGAGCTGGACACGGCGTCCATGCGCTCGTCGGTGGTAATGTCGGGCAGCATGGCGTCATAGAACGTCATAGAAGAGTTAAGGCCGATGGTGCACAGCACGTACACGGCCAAAAATGCCATGGCGGACATTGGGATAGCCTGCGCCAGGCAAAGCACCAAGCCCGTGAGGAAGAAGCCCAAGAAAAACTTGATCTTGTTGCCGGCGTAATCGGCAAGCGCGCCCAGAATGGGCATGAGCATGGCAATGACCAGCGAGGCAATCGTCTGCGCGCTACCCCAAGCGACCACCAGGTCGGCCGAGGAAGCACCGGTATTGATGGCGTTAAAGTAGATGGGAACCACCGAGGTGTTGAGCAACACGAGGGCCGAATTGCCCACATCGTACATAACCCAGTTACGCTCGAGCTTGGTGTATTTCATGGACAGGGACCCTTCGTATTCGCCCGATATGCAGTCAGTTCATCGTACCCCAATTGCACAGAGGCACCGGTAAGGATTCGGCAAAGGGGCACGCACGAGCCCTACTCCTCGCGGTCGAACTCTTCGTCAGCGCCGAGCACGCGACCGCTGTAATTGACGTGGTTGGTCACGGCCTCCATATCGCCGGTCTCGATAAAGCGGGTGACCGTGCACTCGTAATCGACCAGCGCGCGGTCAAAGACCTCGGGGAAGCTCTCGTTCGAGACCTCATCGGTAAAGGGGTTCTTCCACGTCAGACGGCCCAGATTGCCGGTGCGCTCGGGCGGCTCGGTCGTCACGCGGTGAGCAAGGCCATCGAGCAGGGAGTAGTCGTGTACTAGGCCCTCGACCAGGGCAATTGCACGCGTCTTGGCCGAGCCCGCCGGCTCAATGGCGCGATAGAGCAGCTGCATGTCGGCAACGGCGGCACCGTACTCCCCCGCTGGGATATCGATACCGTACACACGCCCGGCAACATAGCTCATCAGCACGCCGGCCACGCGATTGATGCGGTCGGTGGTGACGATCTCGCCCGCCGGCGGATAGTCCTCGACCGTGGCCCCGTCGCGCTTGAGCTGCAGCATCAACACGTCCAGGTCGCTTTCGAGCACCGCATGGACCTGGCTGCCCGAATCCCCCAGCTCGGGATCGGACTCGACAATGCCAAACTGCTGCTCGTAGACAAAGGGGTGGGCATTACGGTCGAGCACGTAGTGCGACAGCAGGCCCAGCGCAAAGGCGCGGCCCAAGTTGGCATCGCGCGGGAGCAGATGGGACACGCCGTCGCGCAGGCACGAGAACTGGCGCGACATGCGCGAGCGATGCATGGCCTGCGCCAGCAGCGTGCAGTCGGAAACGCGCGGCGTCAGGATGTGGAAGAAAAACGGGTCGGGACCCTGGTTGCCCAGGATAAAGGCAATGCGTTCCTCGTCGGACGTAATGACGCCCTGCGGCAGACGATCGATGCTTTCCTCGCCAAACAGATGATGCGTAATAAGCGCAGGCATAATGATCCTTTCGATTTCATTCGATGTCACCCATTATGCCCACCGCGCGGCCATGCCAAACCCGCGTCGGCAAACGATGGCATGCGGACCGTCTACACAAGCCCCAGGCGCGCCTTAACCTCGGCAGCGCGACGACGGGACACGGGCACCGTCGAGGTTACGCGATCGAGCCTGAGTTCCATAAGACCCGTAGAACCGATCTCGACATTGTGCACGTCTTCCAAATTGACCAGATAGCTGCGGTGGACACGGATAAAGCCCTCGGAGGCCAGGCGCCGCTCGAGCGATGAAATCGACTCATTGATCAGATATGTTCCCTCGGCGCAGACGGCGTTGCAAAAATCGGCGCGCGCCTCAAAGTAGCAGACATCCGCCACGGGAATGAACACCTTTTTACCCCCACGATCCACCGTCAGGCGCAAAGGCTGGTGCGGAGCATGGGCGACACGGCGAGCGCCCAGGGCGGTCTCGATCTTATCGAGCGCCTTTGACAGGCGAGCATCCTCGACCGGCTTTACGATGTAATCGACGGCATCGAGGTTATAGGCATCGGCCGCATACTCGGCAAATGCCGTCACAAACACCACGACCGGCGGTGTCTTTAGGTTCTGAAGCGTCTCGGCAAGCTCAATTCCCGAGCGACCGGGCATGGTAATGTCTAAAAACAGCACGTCGGGCTTGTTCGACAGAATCGATTCCACGGCTTCGGTGACATTGCCCGCCTCGGCAATCTGGCCCACACGCGCATCCTTTTCCAACAGATAGCGTAGCTCAGCCCTAATTGGGGGCTCGTCATCAACCACCAAGATATTCCAGCCTTCGGACATATGCGCTTCCCCTCTTTTTTCTCTCAATCCAACCGCGTGCTACACCGTTAGCGGCGCCGGCTCATGCGGCTCGCCGTTCAACTCAACGATGACCTGCGTTCCCACGCCCTCCTGGGACTTCACGCGCATGCCAGAATCTTCTCCGTAAAAGAAATGGATGCGCTGAAGCACGTTGAAGAGCGCCAGGCCGCAGCCTCGCTTGACGGAGCCGTCGGCGGTAATGCTTTCGGGCTCCTCTCGGCGATGCTGCTCAAACAGATGCGCGCAGACTTCTTCGCTCATACCGATGCCGTCATCTTCGACGATGATCTCCAAGCCGTCATCGGTCTCAAAAGCCCTAACACGAATGGAAAGCGGCTCGGTCTCGCGCTGCGCATGCTTGATGCAGTTTTCGAGCAGCGGCTGCAAGATAAACGGCGGCACCAGGCTGTCGCGCACCTCAAAGTCGATGTCGACCGAAACGCGCAGACGGCCGTCGCCATACCGGGCCTGCATAAGATTGATATAACGGGTGCCCTGTTCCACCTCGTGCTCGAGCGTGGTGAGCGTATCGGAGTCAGAAAGCGTCTGACGATAGTAGTTGGAAAAGTCGATCAGCAGCGATCGCGCCTTGTCGGGCTCGGTTCGAACGAGCGAAACGATCGTGCTAATGGTATTGAATAGAAAATGCGGATCGACCTGCGACTGCAGAGCGCGGAGCTCAACGCGGGCCGTGAGCTCATCCTGGCGCTCGAGCTCAAAGCTGGCGAGCTGCGTGGAAATGAGATCGGCGAAACCCGAGGCAAGCGCCGTCTGGCGCATATCGATGCTGCTCAGGCGGGGGTAATACAGCTCGAGTGTGCCCACGCAATGACCACGCACGCTAAGCGGCGCGACAATACCGGCACGCAGACGGGGAAAATAGCCGCCCGTCTCATTGGAGGCATCACGCGAAAACACGCTCTGCTCGCCCGTCTCAATCACGTTGAGCGTGGTCTTGAGCACTACCGGGGTTCCGGCAGGGCACTTTGCCGAGTCCTCGCCCCAGCTTGCCAGCACCTGCCTGCCGTCAGTAAAGCAGATGGCAGAAGCGATGGTCTCGGACAGGATGATTTTAGAGGCACCCAGGGCCGCTTCGGGCGTAAGGCCGCGCGACGTGTAGGCGAATATTTTTGATGCGATGGCGAGCGTGCGGTCGGTTGCGCTCGATGTGAGGTCATCGGGGACCACAAAGACATACGAGAAGAAGAAGCACAGCATGACCAGGCCGGCAATAACGACAACGCCTGGAACGGGATTGGGATTATCGGTTAAATCCCAGATAAGCAGCAAGATAAGCGCCGGAACGACAACACCGAGTAGGATGGCCTGAACCACATGCTGGGCCGTACGAAAGACCTTGGTAGAGTTGTAACTCTTGCCCAGAATCAGCCTATTGAGATCCACCGTCATCCCCTCTTGTCCGTAGTACCGATAGCAATAAAGAGGGCCGCAAGCGACCCTCTCCATTGCATTATGCAATCAAAAACTGTGTTTTATATCCAGCCATCGACAAACGGTAGCTTAGGCGCTGTACTTGTTTGGCTCGCCGAAGGTGCCGGCCTCGACAATCCAGCCGTCCTTCATGATGACGTCCATGTTGTCGGTGTTGAGCACGTGGATGTCGGCGGCGACGTCACCGTTGACGACCAGCAGGTCGGCGCACTTGCCGGCCTCGATGGAACCGGTCTCGTCCTCGATGTGGCACATCTTGGCACCGTTGAGGGTGGCGCAGGTGATGGTCTCGACCGGGGTGAAGCCGATCTTGTCGACGAACTCGTACATCTCCTCGATGGAGCAGGTGCCGTACGGGGTGACGAAGGAGAAGGAGTCGGAGCCGATCGTCATGACGACGCCGCGCTTCTTGGCCTCGCGCAGGCAGTCATAGTTGCGCTGCAGCTCCTTCTCGACCAGGGTACCCTCGTACTTGTCGTGCAGCTCGGGGACGTAGACGGGAGGATAGGTGGCGTACCAGGTGGGCAGGAAGGCGATCGTCGGGGTGAAGAAGGTGCCCTGCTCGGCCATGAGGTCCATGGTGCGCTCATCGATATCGAAGCCGTGAATCAGCTGCTCGCAGCCAAAGCGAACGGAATCGTAGGCGGCGGCGTGGTTGTTGTAGCAGTGGCTCCACACGGGGATACCGACCATCTTGGCCTCTTCGACCACGGCCTGGATCTCCTCGGAGCAATAGTGCTGGTCGCGACCGGAGTCCCAGCGCCAGATGCCGCCACCGGTAGCCCAGATCTTGATGGCATCGGGGTTCTCGCGCAGGCGACGACGGACGGCCTTGCGCAGATCCCAAGGACCGTCGACCTGGTCGCCCCAGGGATGGGATTCCTTGTTGAGCTCCTGGGTGCAGTGGTGGGAGTCACCGTGACCGGCAACACGGCAGAAGCCGAGGCCGGTGGCCAGAACGCGCGGACCCTTAAAGACGCCCTTGTCGATGCAGTCGCGAATCTGGATACCAAAGCGGCCGATCTCGCAGACGGTGGTGAGGCCGTGGGTGAGGCAGTCGTAGGCCTGCTTGACGGCGACGGCCTGCTTCTCGAGGAGCGGCTGCATGACCCAATCGGTGTCATCGTCGGTCAGGTTGCCCGAGAAGTGCAGGTGGGTGTCGATCAGACCGGGAAGGACAGTCTTGCCGGCGGCGTCGATAACCTCAACGCCCTCGGGAAGGTCCTGCATAACACCGGCGTACTCGATCTTGCCGTTATCGTCGACGAGAACGAGGGAGTTCTCGACCGGCTCGGCACCGGTGCCGTCGATGAGCTTGCCGCCAACGATTGCATACTTAGTGGACATGGTTCCTCCTTATGGATCCATATAGTGGGTGAGGCCGTGTTGGGTTAAGGCCTCACAAAGCTACCCAAGTGATGCCGGGTTCGGTACGCGGGAGAGAGGGCACCGCGCATCCAATCCGCCCCGGTTAGGCGTTACTTTTTACGGGAATTGGTGAAAGCCATGAGAGCCAGGCCAATAGCCAACCAGCCGATCACGATGCTCCACTCCACCATGTTGAGGGAGGCGGGAGAGAACGGAATCACGAGCAGGCCGATGATGATGGCGCAGGCAGCGATGGCGAGGCTGATGCCAAACTTGCCGCCGGGCACCTCGTAGGGACGAGGTAGGTCGGGCTCGGTGAAGCGCATGCGCAGGCAGGCAAGAGCGACCATGCCGCAAGAGAAGATGAAGGCGAGAGCCGACACATTGGTCAGAGGGATGAGCATGTTCTTGCCCAGGAACGGACCGACGACGGTGATGATGGCCAGAACGACGCAGGCGAGCTTGGGAGCGCCGGAATTGGGATCGACCTCGGCAAACTTCTCGGGCAGCTGGCCCTTGCGGCCCATGGCGAGCATAATGCGGCTCGTGGCGCCGTAGAAGGAGTTCATCGGGCCCATGGGTCCAAGCGTGGCGATGACGAGCATGGCCAGGTACAGGAGCATGTTGATGCCCTTAAGACAGGCAAGCGCGGGAACGGGGCTCTTAACAAACTCATGCCAGTCAAGGATAGTGCCGAACGAGTAAATGCAGACCATGTAGAAGCCGCCGGCGGCCAGCAGGGCCAGGGAGATGATCTTGCCGAACTTGTTCCAGTTAAGGCCCTCGGCTGCTTCCTCAGCCTGCTGAGGAATGGTGTCGAAACCGGCGTAGAAGAACGGGGTCAGAACCAGGACCGACACGATACCGGCGAACAGGCTGGTGCCCTCGGTGGCGGCCTTACCGCCGCCAGCACCGGCGACCTGGGAGAACACAGGCATGGCGTTGTTCGGCGAGCCGGTGAACAGCGAGACGCCCATGGCGAGTAGCATGCCGCAGAGCAGGGCCTTGGTCAGGAAGGCTTGGAGCTTGGCGGCCGAGCTGGCACCGCGGAAATTGAGGAAGATGACGTAGACTGCAAAGCCGAGCGCGATCAGCGTCGGGAACAGGTAAACGTCGGCGCCCAGGATGGTGTAGAGCTTGATGGCGCGCAGCCACTCAAGACCGGGCAGGCTACCGAACATCTCGGACACGAGAGTCGAAATGGCAATGGCCTCCCACGGGCACAGGATGCCGTTGCCCAGGGCCAGGAGCCAACCGGTAATGTAGCTCATTGTACGGCCAAAGCTACGATCGACATACTCGACGATGCCGCCCGAGATGGGGATAGCAGCCGTAAGCTCACCGAAAACAGCTCCGACGGGCACGAGGAAGATTGCACCCAAGAGGAATGCGATCATAGCGGGAACGGGACCGCCGCCCACGACCATCCAGTCGCCGACCTGCAGAACCCAACCGGTACCGATGATGGCACCGAAACCGATGGTGAAGAAGTTCCAGAGCGAAAGCGTTTTCTTCATGCCGCCGGTATCCTCGACTGCAACTTCTGCGTTCTTGTCCGCCATTGTTCCCCTCCTTTCCTTTCTGACGCCCCTTGGCGTCACCCCTTGCACGGCCTGTTTTGCCGCGCACTTTTTATTTCATGGCTTTAAGATACGGCCTTGGCACAGCAACGCCACTCGTAGCTCGACCGAAGGCAGAACTGCAAAACGAGCGGCGCCGTTTTTGGGACGAACGGCGAGGGGCGCCACTCGGTGCGGGCGTCCGTTTTGATGACGCGACTCAATCGCTCGCGGAGGGCGTCGCTTTATGACGCCAGGCTCGCTCCCGTCCATGACGCTTACCGAGGTTTTGGTGTATGTCCTCATTTGCTGCACGTCTTTTTTGTAGGATGGACGGGTTATACATGAGACGAGGCGGTGCAAATGGCATACGAATACAACGGCGGCGAACGACAGCGAAACGTTCGCCTTGCCGGGCGTACCACGCCAGCATCCAGGAGTGTTTCTGACAACGACGGGCCGCAGCGTCCGCAGGATCGCCCCTTGTCGTCTATGCCGCAGAATACCAGCACGCGTCAAGCGGATCGCCCACGCTCGGGCACCCGTCAACGCCGGGCCGAAGTGCCTCGGCGGCAGAAAATCGATCGGCGAAAGTCTGACAACCACATCAGCCGTTTCTTTTCGAAGCCCCGCGGCGGACGCGGCGCAAAGCAGCCACGGCCGCTGGGACGCGGCCGGGCCGCCAATCCGCAGATTCATCGTCTCTGTCTTGCCCTGTGCTCCATCATGGCATGTCTGGCATTTGTGTATCTGGGGTCGTGTGCTTCGCATGGCTCTGCCGGCCTAGAGCCCACCGCCGAGGAAAAGCTCCTCAAAGCCCCAGTCGCACTCGGCTACTCGTTTGCTTTTTCGACCCCACGTTCGCAGTGGAGTGCCGGCACCATGCCGCATATTTACCAGATCGACCCCGCATGGTCGGAGCTGCCCTACGCCGGCGGAACTATCCGCCAAAACGGCTGCGGACCCACCTGCCTCACCATGATCTACATCTTTAAAACGGGGCGCACCGATATGACGCCGGTCGATATGTGCGCCCTTTCCGATGCGGGCAACTATGCCCCCACCGGTGCCACCGAGTGGTCGTTTATGACGAGCGGCGCCGCGCAGCTGGGGCTTAACGGGACGCAGCTCTACAACGACCGAGACTCGATGGCCCAGGCCTTGCGCTCGGGTGCTCCCGTAATCGCCGTCGTGCGTCCCGGCATGTTTACCAACGTGGGTCATTACATCGTCCTCTACGGCATTGACGACGCCGACCAAATCGGTGTCTACGATCCCAATTCGCCCAGCCGTAGCGCCCGCCGTTGGGGCATCGTAGAAGTCCTCAACGAAATCGAAACCATGTGGGCCTACTACTAGTCATTGGGGACAGACTTAAATGGCCAATACTAGTCATTGGGGACAGACTTAAATGACCAGCCATTAAATGACTAGCCACTGGGGACGGTCTTTGCAGACGACCGCTCGCGCTGCCGAAAAGGACTGTCCCAAGATGCCGGCAGAAAAGGAACGTCCCCAAGTGCCGGGTTTCCGCGGTCTTCAGCGCTTCTCATGAACAGTCACCTCAATAGCAAAAGCCCCGCAGTCGGAGCGGACTGCGGGGCTCATGAAGAGAGGCTAGTTTGTGGGCGCTTTGCCTGGCACCCACAAGAGAGGCAACAGAGTAGAGACTACTCGTGGATGCGGGTACCGGAGAGGCCGGCCATGGTCTCGGCGGCCTTGTCCAGGGCGCCGATAATGCAGGTGCGGCCCTTGCGGGAACGGGCGAACTTGATGGCAGCGCGGACCTTGGGCTCCATGGAACCCTTACCGAACTGGCCCTCGTCGGCCAGGCGCTCGGCCTCGTCGGCGGTGAGGTCCTCGAGCTCCTCCTGGTTGGGCTTGCCAAAGTTGATGGCGACATGCTCAACGGCGGTCAGCAGGAACAGAACGTCGGCGTCGCAGTCCTCGGCCAGCAGCTCGCCGCCCAGGTCCTTGTCGATGACGGCGGGAACGCCCTTGTAGCAACCCTTGTTCTCGTAGTCGCGGACGACGGGGATGCCGCCGCCACCGCAGGCGATGACGATGAACTCGTTGTCGAGCAGGTTGAGGATGGAGTCGGCCTCGACGATCTTCTTGGGATCAGGGGAGGCGACGACGCGGCGCCAGCCGCGGCCGGAATCCTCGACGAAGACCTTGGAGGGATCCTCGGCCATGAACTCCTTGGCCTGCTCCTCGGTGTAGAAGGGGCCGATCGGCTTGGTCGGGTTCTTGAACGCGGGATCATCCGGATCGCACTCGATCTGGGTGACGACGGTGGCGGCGTGCCAACGCTTATAGCGCTTGTGCATCTCGCGGCCGATGCCCTGCTGCAGGTGATAGCCAATGTAGCCCTGGGACATGGCGCCGCACTCGGGCAGCGGCATCTCGGGGGTGCCGATGGCGTCGTGGGCGGCGGCGAAGGCATTCTGGATCATGCCGACCTGCGGGCCGTTGCCGTGGGTGATGATGATCTCGTTACCCTGCTCGATGAGACCAAGGAGTGCGTGGGCGGTGTTGCTCACGGCCTCGATCTGCTCGACGGGGTTGTTGCCGAGGGCGTTGCCGCCAAGGGCGACGACAATACGATCGGGCTTGCCAAGAGGCTTAGACATTGCTGGAATCCTTTCTGTAAAAGGCCTACATCCCATTAATAACCCACGTCCGTGCAATACGCGAGTTTATTAAGGTTTATATTCTCTTTATCGCTCATTTTATTCATTTTGAAAACAGTTGAACGGTGAACGGTCGTTTTTACCCGTTCAGCGTAAAGATGCCCAGCTCAAGCATATCTAAGCTATTTACGTGCGACTTTATTTTGATAGAGCAGGGATTAGACCAGATTATGCAAACTATATCTTCGCTAAACACAAAACAGACAGCGCAATATTTTACTCGCACTATACGAGATTCTATACATTTATAAGACGAGTATGCAGCCCTGCAATAACATAGCGTTTTTCATCCAACTTAGGGAATAGACGAGCACCTTTACCGCGCGTCGGCCGGCAGCCGGCGAGCCGTCTCGTCGATTGCCGCTTCCAGAAATTCAAAAACTGATATTGCGCGCGCAATTACGGCATGGTACTTTAGCGAAGAACAGCGCGGGCTGGGGCGACAGAGATCTGTCGTGAAGTTTGGGTTCGGCGACCCCGCTGCTGTCTTCTCCTTATCCGCCAGCGAACCCCTTGAGCGACGGATTGAGGAGGTCCTTACTATGACAAAAATGCTCAAGATCACGCTGAATGGCGAGACGTTTCTCGCCGACATGCTCTGGGACAAGGCTCCCGAGGCGTGCAAGCTGTTCGAATCGTCCTGTCCGGTCGAGTCACGTATCTTTTCGGCCAAGATCTGCGATGCCGAGGTAACCTATCCCGTATCGGGCCCCATCGCCAATTACGAGCACATCGAGAACCCCGTCTTTCACGAGCCAGCGGGCGCCGTGAGCTGGTATGGCGGCTGGTCGTCAATTTGCATCTTCTTTGACGTGTGCGAGCCCTTTGGCACCTGCAACATGTTCGCCCGCATCTGCGAAGCCGACCGCGAGCGCTTTGCCGCCGCCTGCCGCAATGTCTGGGACAACCAGGGCATGTACATTAAAAACGAAATCGTCGAGATCGAAACGGAGGCCTAAAGATGATGGATATCAACACCCTGCTCGCACTCGACCTTGCCGAGTACACCACTGCACTTGAGGCCCTCGCTGACCAAATGATGCTCGAAGAACCCCGTGACATCGACTACATGCGCCGCCGCAAGCTCGACACCGGCCGCGAATTCGCCGTCTGGAACTTCACCGTCGGCTACTGTATGAACGCCGCCGACGCTCTCTCCCTCCTGCGAGCCCAGGCCAACGAAAACGCCAACGACGGCACCGCCGACCTCGCAACGATCAACAACAGCGCCGCGCGCCTGTGCGACTGGTTCTCGGGCGCCTTTGACGTCACCGGCAAAATGGATGACACTACGGCAATCCTCGCCCACAGCCGCGACCTCTACGCCCAGGTAGAGACTCACGAACAGTTCGCGGCCCTCACCCGTGCCACTGAGCGCTATCTGGTCCAGCTCCAATTTTGGGTCGACCGCCAGATTCCCTGGCCGGCTATTAGCGACCTCGTCCACGGCTACCGCCTACGCACAGAGAGCGGCGAGACAAGGTAAAAACAGCCAGGTAGCACCAACATAGTCCCACCACGGGACCCAAAGTAAGAATCAGAGGGCTGGAGACGCACGCAACAGCGTCCCCAGCCCCTTCGCAAAGTAGAGCGCTGTTTCAGTGGCTTTGAGACCTTATCGGACCTTTGCTATCTTCCAATTTTTGTATATTTACGACGTTATTATCTGCCAATTTTTGTATGATTTTAGGCGATTCTATCTCTCAATTTTTGTCATTTGGGGGTTTAATGCTACGCCGTAAGGTCACTGATAGGCTTTTGAGCTGGAAGAATAACTCCAATAAGGCATTACTTGTTACTGGTGCGCGTCAGATCGGCAAGAGCTATGCGATTCGCGCGTTTGGAAAAAGCAACTACGCTTCGTATTTTGAGGTCAATTTACTACTCGATATCGAAGCAAGGAATGCACTTGTTGGCGCAAAGAACTCCGTTGACTTTATCAACCGCGTAGCCCTTCTTGCGGATGCGCCGCTTGTTGAGGGCGATACGCTTGTCTTTGTCGATGAGATTCAGGAGTATCCGCAGATCGTTACACTCATGAAGGCGTTGGTCGAGGATGGGCGCTTTAGCTATGTCTTCTCGGGGTCTATGCTTGGGACTGAGTTTAAGGGGATCTCTTCTTTTCCGGTGGGGTATGTAGAGCACATTGTTATGCGCCCGATGGATTTTGAAGAGTTTTGTTGGGCAAACAGCGTTAGCGAGAATGTGCTTGCAGGCATTCGCAGCTGCCTTGTCGAGAAACATCCTGTCGAAAACTATATTCATGAGGCGATGCTCAAGAACTATAGAGCTTATATCGTTTGCGGCGGCATGCCGGAGGTCGTTCAGAATTATATTGATTCGGGTTATTCGCTCGTGAGCACACGTGAGCTTCAAACTCAGTTGGTCGATCAGTACAAAAGCGATATCTCAAAATATGCATCGACTCGAGCGTTTAACGTTCGGTCGATTTTTGAGCAAATTCCCGTTCAGCTTGAGGCGGAGTCTCATCGCTTTGTTGTTTCGTCTCTGGGTGAGGGAGCTCGCCTTAAAAAATATGAGCAGGATTTCCTGTGGCTTGTTAACGCAGGTGTTGGATTGATGGTCGCCAGGGTGACGGAGCCACGGAGTCCTCTCAAGAGGACGGAGAAAACGACAGCCTTCAAACTATACGAGTCTGATACAGGCATGCTCGCATCGCGATACCCCGGTAGCACTGCACGCGCTGTCTATCTTGATATGAAAACTCCCAACCTTGGTGGTCTCTATGAGAACGTGGTCGCGCAGGAACTCGTTGCCCTCGGGGCGGATGCATGGTACTACCAAACGCGTGAGGTCGGTGAAGTTGACTTTGTGATCGAAGGCGCCCACGGGCATGTTGTCCCAATCGAGGTCAAATCGGGCAAGAAAGTTCGAGCGCATGCGGCCCTCGATCGTCTGATGAGTGTAGGCGAGTACAAAATTCCCGAGGCCGTTGTACTGAGCCACGAGAATCTCAGCAAAGAGGGCAAGGTTCTGTACGTTCCAATCTACATGACGTTTTGTCTCGATGAGTTTATGGAAAAGGATGACCCCAATAACGATTTCTCGTTCGCACCCATATCTCTCTAGCCATTTGAATCCGCAATCCAGCCCCGCCCACGCATCAATGCATTTCCCAAGGTGCTGCGCGTTTCGCGGCAAAGCCGCGAAAAAGCAAAGGGATAAGAAGCGGCAACAGCCAAATCCTCCATCCATCCCCAAAGTAGCGCGACTTTCGCGGCAAAGCCGCGAAACAGCGAAAGGGGCAAAAGGCCCCCTCAGCCACGTCCTTCATTCAGCCCCACAATCCGAGGACGTAGTCGTAGCAGGATCTGAGGGCTAACCTTCGCGGACATTCCGCAGGACGAAAGAACCCCCGCCGCACGTAGTGTGAACTGCACCCCAAAACTTGGACGGCTTAAATAAGAACTACGCCGCAAGGGACTGTCTCCGGAACTCCTCCGGGGTCAGTCCCTTCAGTTTAACCTGGCGCCTCCTCGTGTTCCAATGGACCACGAAGTCGTCGAGGTCCGCCTTGAAGGACTCGAAGTCCGGCCACGTCCTTCCGCGGAAGAACTCGTCCTTGATGTGGCCGAACACCTGCTCCGTCGCGCCGTTGTCGATGCAGTTGCCCTTCCGGGACATGCTCTGCACCACGCCGGCCTCCTCCAACCGTCTGCACCAACCGGCCTGCTGGTACTGCCAGCCCATGTCCGAGTGCAGGATCGGCCTGGAGCCCTTGGGCTTCTTGGACACGAGCTGGTCGAGTGTTAGCGTCAATCTATTTTTCACCAGTTTCGCTAAACAGGCGCGCCGTTCGCGCAAAGGCGGTTTCACCGGTTGCGCTAACGTATTTTCA
>NZ_JBQHWK010000004.1:0-122638 GCF_052064015.1 Collinsella sp. HCP3S3_D1 | reverse complement strand
GGCTCGCGGCCGCCCGCGCCCCCGAAGGGCACGTCGCGGGCCCGGCACCAGGCGGTGAAGGCGCCGTACCCGGGCAGCCCCTCCCCGCGGCCCTCGCGCAGGAACGCGTAGACGGCCATCTTGGTCATCCCGGGCAGCTGGGCCTTCGAGCGGATCACCTCCTCGAGCGGGTCGAAGGCGCTGCCCCTCGCGGACCTGCCGTCGGCGGCGGACTCGCCCTCCCGCCAGTACTTGGCGACCGTGTGCCGGTCCATGCCGTGCCTCCTCGCGATCTCGCTGAAGTTCGGCTTCGCGCCGGACCCCCTGTAGACGTTCGGCTCTCCCATTACGTTTCGCTCCATATCCCGCTCCTCCCGGGTCGGATACCCGATCGGAGCATAGTTCCGTTAGCGCAGTTGGTGAAAGTACGTTAGCGGGGCCGGCGAAAGCGCGTTAGCGCATTCGGCGAGATGCGTTTGCGAAAGTGGTCAATTTTAGATTAGCGCTAACACCCGCCGGCAACCCGAGGAAGTACTGGACCTACGACTTCCTGAGGTGGCTCGACAAGGTCAGGCCGGAGGACGATGGCGGGGTTCGGACGCTCGCCGCCCTGAGGAACGAGGTCGAGGCCGCGGCGGAGGCCCGGGCGGACCTGCTCTCCGAGTACAGGGCCGCCGTGGATGCCAGCCCGATCGCCGCGGAGGTGGCCGCCCTCCAGTCGATCAAGGGCTGCGCCTTCGCGCTGGCCGCAGCCTTCTCGGCCGAGGTCGGCGACTTCACGAGGTTCCGTTCCGGAAGGCAGGTCACGGCCTATTTCGGCCTCGCGCCGAGTCAGAGGTCGAGTGGCGACTCCGTGCGGCTCGGAGGCATCAGCGGCGCGGGCAACGCGCTCGTGAGGAAGCTGGCCGTTGAGGGTTCATGGTGCTACGCCGCGGCACGGCACCAGCCGAAGCTCATGCCGAGGGACACGGGCGTGCCCCTCGAGATAAGGATGCACGGGAGGAAGGGGTCCGAGCGGCTCCTGCGGCGGCGCGAGGAGATGCTCGCCCGCGGCATGCCCGCGGCGAAGGCCAACGCGGCCACCGCGGCCGAGCTCGTGAGGTGGCTCTGGGCCCTCGGCATGATGTGCCGGGAGGGCGCGGAATAGACACAGCCCCCGTCCCGGCGAGCCGGGCGGCCTTCGGGGATACCCCCTATTTCGCTGTGCGCGCGGAGCCCTCCGCATGCGCCTCGACAGACTTGGGGAACCCCGCCGAAGGAATGGAGTGCGGGCCGACAGAACGGTATCCGCGGATATGAGACTGAGCCGAAGGCGTCGATGACATGCCGGGGGCGGACCGGGACGGGTTAACGGCAGGCCCCGCCGCCCGATGGCACGCGGGGGGCGGGACCATTGTGGCTCTTGACAGCGGATTGGGTCATATGAGCGAGAGGCTCACGACCCACAGCTTCCGGCACAGCGCGGTGACGTTCGCGTTGCTGGGGGGCGCCAGCCTGCAGCAGGCCCAGGCGCTCGCAAGGCACACGAACCTGACGACCACGATGGTCTATGCCCACAACGTCGACCGCGTGAGCCAAGCTCCGGAGCGTTTTGTCGACGGCCTCCTCGACGACTAGGAGGCCGGGGCCGCGTCATGCGAGGGGAATGCCCGAGAGGTCGCTCCCCAGCACCTCCAGGTACTCCAGCAGCTGCTGGTACTTGCCTCGGAGCAGCAGGAGCTGTCGCTGGAGCTCCGCGTTCTCCTCCTTCAGCTTCCTCGATTGCTTCCTGCTCTTGTCGAGGGCGATATCGAGGTCCTGCAGGCGCGACTGCGCCCTCTGGAGCTCCCTTGACAGCCTGGTTATCTCGGCGTCCTTGTTCAGCTCGAGGTTCCCTTTCTGGCTTACCTTTGCGAGCGGCCTGAACTGGCAGACCTGGTTCTTCGCCAGGAGCTCCTTGACGTGCTGCTGGCTGAACGTCCCCGAGCTCAGCCCCGTTAGCGCCATGAGCTCCTTCTTGGTGACGATGCGGTGGTCCTCTTCGATTTCGTCGATGGCTCCCTGGATGAGGGCCAGCGTCTTCTCCCTCTTCGCCGCGTACATCCTCTGCATGTTCTCACTGGGCTGCTTCATCAGAGACCTCCAGGTCCTCGCCGCTAATCGCGTTCAGCACGCGCTGGATCAGCGTCTTGTATGCGTCTATCCAAACACCGCAGAGCTCCGCGAAGACATCGTTGCCACAACTTAGAGCCTTCTCCTGCTTGCTGCGCCAGTCGTCGAGCTCGCTTTGATAGTAGTCGAGGTCGCCGGCGTCGGGGACGAGGTAGCTGCAGCGGAGGCACCTCGACCTGTCGGCGCTGCAGCCCCTTGCGTCCGAGCACAGGCCGATCCTGTGGACCCTCTTGGCGAAGGGCTTCGACAGGATCCTGTCGAAGCGGGCAGGGTCGTCTGTGTTGATGATCCTGCCCCTGAACACGACGGGGTCGTCCTTGCGCAGGTCCTTGACGGAAGTGTGGGTATAGCTCTGCTCGATCATCTTGGTGTTGTGGTGGGCGGTGAGCGGCAGCAGGTCGATGGCGCGGAAGAGGCCCGAGTTCATGCGGTCGCTGACGGCGTTGTGGCGGAACTGGTGCGTCGTCGGGGAGTAGGGCTCGCCGTGCTCGTCGACGATTCCCCTGCACTTGCAGAGCCGCGAGAAGAAGCGGTTGCAGCTTCCAAGGTTCTTCGGCTTGAATGCCGACCCGTGAGTCCTATAGCATCTCTCCCCCGTCTTCGGGTCCCTTATGAGCCTGTAGGCCCGCGAGGTGAAAAGCCACCTTGCATTCTCGCCGAGGTGCGCCAGCACCTCGTCCCTCTGGGCTGCCACCAGGTCGACGAGGAGCTTCCCCATGCCCTCGTACCTGACCTCGATCAGCTTGATGTCGCTCGGGACGTAGGGTCCCGACTGCTTGAAGGACGGGATCGTCAGGGTGTAGGTGTCCGCGTCGAGCCGCTTCAGGCACCTGACCGTCATGCTGAGGACCTCGGTGGCGCGGTTGGGGATCAGGCGCAGCATCCAGTAGATGCACCTGTAGACCAGCGGGATGCCGTCTTTCATGAAGATGACGTCGAGCTGGCCGGCCACCTCGTCGGGGATGTACTTGTCCTCCTTCTTGACGTAGGCGGGGGCCCTCTCCAGCACGAACCTCTGCATGGCGGAGCTGATGTCGGTGAACCCCGACTCCCTCGCGAATGCCTCGAGAGCGTGCCAGTAATGCAGGCGCTTTCTCAGGGTGGTCTTCCGCTCTCCCGAGAAGAGGTAGGCATAGAAGGAGGCGAGCGCCTCCGGCGGGGCTTCTGCGAAGCTCTTGCAATCGTCGGGGATGAAGTCTGCGCAGTGCTTGATGGACATGCAGATGTCTGAGCTGATGGCAGCGGGGTCCCGCCCCTTCACGAGCCTCGTCAGCGCCCATCTCTTGGCCTCCTTCTTGAGGTGTTCGTTCGAGATACCCGTGAAATATATGTTGCGCGAGCTCGGTTTGACGTTCTTGTCGGGCTTCACCTTGTCGGCTTGCCAGACGTCGTCGCTGAAGCTCGAGGCAGAGCAGTAGTCTGAGAGCATCCTGGCCGCCTGCTCGTCGGTGACGGACACGGCGTTGGAGAGGACGACCGGCTCGAGGGCCGCGGACCCGGATGTGGGGAAGAGCAGGCTGTCAGGCATGTTGCGTTCCCTCCTCAATGGCGTCGAGCACGGCCCTGTAGCGCTCGTTCAAGGCCCTCTCCTGCGCGTACTCGGTGTAGCCCTCGTACTCGTCCATCGGGATGTCCAGCTCCGCGTACTTGGCCTCGAACTGCGCCAGCAGCCTCGACGAGTCCTCGCAGAGCTCTTCCCAGCGCCCCTGGAAGGCCCTTCCCGTGCACAGTTTGGGGCAGGACGCGCAGCTGATGTTGCCGAGGTCGGCGCACCTGCCCTCCGAGGGGTGTTTGGAGCACACGCCCAGCTCCACGTTGCGGCGGTTGGTGCAGAAGTCGACGTAGAGCCAGCGGCGCTCCTCCTCCGTGTACAGGTCGAGCCTGCCGCTCTCGATCAGGAGGTTGAACTTCTGCTGGAAGAACTCGCTGTTCAGCTCTGCGAGCCTCCTCATCCTCACCTCGGCGTAGACGCGCTCGGTGGTTCTGTGGTCGACGTGGCCGAGCTGCTTTTGCACGTCTGTAAGCGTGGCACCCGACGTGATGAGCTCGACGGCGACCGTCTTGCGCGTCTGCCTGGAGCAAAACGTGTCGTAACTCTCGTCGATCGACTGCATGCCGTACCGCTCGAGCAGCCTGTTGATCGCTCCGTTGAAGGTCGTCGCGGGGAACTCGGTCTTAACCCCGTTGGTGATGCAGAAGAAGAGCGTCTCGACCCCGTACATCTCCCTGAGGGCGGAGGTCTCCTCGATGTAGGCCTCGATCTCGCCGTGCAGCTCTGGCGAGATGACGGCGAAGATCTTGTCGCCGAGGCGCCGCTTGATCCTGGATGCCGCGGTCTTGGGGGACCTCGCCCTCACCTGCGGCATGCCGCTGGCGGGGTCCTCGGCCGTGATGTCCTCGACGCGGATGCTCTTGATATCGGAGAGGCGCCACCCGGTCTCCATCGCGAGCTTGAGCATCAGCTTGCAGGCGCTCGACCCAAGCTCGTCGACGTGCTCCTCGAGGAACACCAGGATGTCCTCGGGGATATCCGGGGTCGCCCTCGAGTAGTCAGAGCCGCTCCTGACCGTCAGGTTCGCGGTCGGGTCCGTGTCAAGGCGCCCGCGAGCGACGAGGTGCCGGAAGAACCTCCTGCAGCTGGTCAGATGATGCTTGAGCGTGCCGGGTGCATAGCCATCCTTGCTCATATGCGAGAGCGCGGCGAGGACATGCAGCTCGCCCACGTCCTCTGGGCAGGTGATGCCGTATTCGCCGACGAGGAAGGAGAGCACGGTTAGCAGATCGGCCATCGCAGCCGGGATGCGCGCCAACGCGCGATGGTCAGAGCTCGCGCGCTGGCATGCATCCTGGTAGAGGAACCTCAGATACTCCCTCGCATCCTGCTGGAACAAACCCGTCCCGTCCAGCACGGAGAAGTCGAGCCGCCTGCCTGAGAACGTCTCCCCCTTGGGGAAGTAGAACCACACCTCCGACTTGTCGCTGGCCACCTCGTCGGCGTTGCCGTCGAACATGAACCTGCGCAGGCCGGCGATCTTGTTCTCCAGGTGCTCGTCAAAAGCGTTTGCGAGGGTGGGGGTCTGCCGCACCTTCTTGAACGCCGCGAACTTCCTCACGTCCTCGTCTTCCAAATGCTCCTTGAAGTCGCGACGGAATCTGTGGAGGGGCAAGATCGGCCCCCTCGGAGAGTCGGGGGCCAGGTACCTGCCGGCGAAGAACGCATCGTATGCGCCCAGGAGCTCCTCGAAGCTGACGCCGCCTGGCAGTTCCGGTGCCGGCAACTGGGAGTCACCTGCGACAAGCAGTCCAGCAGGGACGGAGCTCTTGTCAACCCGCACAGCTTTCTCGTCGTAATAGGCGCGTTCCTCCGCGCTGAGATCTAGGAATTCATATACGGCGGTCCGGTTAGAGGTCGTAGCGTACGCAGCGTACGTGTAGGGCAACATCTCCCTAGCGATTACTTCATGCAGCCTGCGATAGTCCCACCGCTTGCCGTGCCCCCTCGCTTTGCGCTTTCGGCACCTCCCGACAGGGCGCCAGGAGAACCCGAAGATGTACGCGGTCAGGCGCGGGTAGGTGAAGTGTCGGTAGTTGCGATCGGACAGCCCCGAGGCATACTTCTCTGCCATGTCGCGCACATACGCCGCGAACTCCTCCTCGCCGACCTCTTCGACAACGCAGTTGTCAAACCACTGCAAGAAGTTATTGCGGGAAAGGCTGCAGTACTTCTCGATAAACTCCCTGCGGATTTCGACGAGGGGTTCACGTCGTCTGACGGCCTCGACGGCGCGGTCCCCGATCTGCACCGGGAAGCGGTGATAGGTGTAGAAGCGCTCCATGTACGTCTCGCCAAAGATACGTATCAGGGGGTTAACGCAGTCCCTGACCTGGTAGGTCAACCCGGTTATCACCTTGCAGAGCTTCTTTATGCCGGGCTTTTCCCAGGCTTCCTCGTCCTCGTGCATGGAGACGAGCACGTCGAGGAAGTAGTCGCTCAGCTCCTCCTCCGAGAACATGGAGGTCAGGGCAAGACGACACAGGGTCCCATAGCTATATGTCCCCTTCAGCGACTCCTCCAAGCCCTCGCAGGAGGGCAGCGGCGTGCGCGACTCCACGCAGGCGGCCAAGGCAGCAAAGTCGCTCACCGTCGCCGTGTCTGCGACATGGGTGTAGTTGTTGCTGCGCTTCGCACCCCCGGAGTTGTCCCTGATGTGCTCGAGCGCCTCCTCAGGTTGCCTGATCATCGGCGCGCCTCTGTTCCTTGGCTGCTTCGAGCCTCTTCCAGTTCTCGACGGCGGTCACCCTGTCCTGCCTGTTCTTGTAGGGCTCGGCAGACTCCATGCTCTTCCAGCCCATGATGTCGAGTATCTGGTTGTCGGTAAGGGAGGCGGGGTCGAGGGCCTGCTGCCTGAGGAGCTCCTCCATCTTCGTGCTCCTGCCGGAGTGGGTGCGCACCTTGGCGGGGTCGAGGCCGGCGCGCTTGGCGGCGCGCTTGATGATCTCGAGCGCGTTGTGGTAGGCCATCGGCTTGCCGAAGCTGCCCTCGCGCTCGCGCAGGTTGAGGAAGATCTCGGTCGGTATGAGCGACCCTGAATCGATCAGCTTCCCCTCGACGGCGCTGCGCTCGTTGTAGAGGTACTCCTCCAGCAGTCGCCGCGAGCGCTCCGACAAGACGCAGACGCGCCCCTCGCCCTCGCGCCTTCCCTTGCTGCGGAAAAGCTTCAAGGTGCCCTCGTCTGCGCGGTAGAGGTCGATCTGGGCGGAGAGGATCTCGTCGATGCGAAGGCCGTCGAGCGAGAGGGAGAAGACCGCCTTGTCGCGGTAGGTGCGGAAGTTGCTGAGGATTGCGTCGACCTGCTCGTCCGTGTACCACTTCTCGTAGTCCACAGGAGGCTTTCCGCTGGCGAAGGACGTCTCGGCGACATAGCGCGGCGACGTGGTCACGATTCACTGGCCGTAGAGGAAGGAGTGCGGGTTCTCCCCGCTTCGCTCCTCTGCGACCTCCATCTTGATGTCTTTGCCCTGGGAGCGCAGGAAGGTGTAGAAGCTGGCCACGACCGTGTAGTAGCCCCTGACGGTGAAGCCGGACCTCTTTCCCTCCACTGCGCCGACGAACGGGATGACGTTTCCGAACTGCAGGAAGCGCAAGAAGCCGGCGAGGTGCTTGGCGGTCGCGTCGGCGTAGCCGATGTGCCAGCAGTCCTGCAGGTAGTTGAGGTACTTGCACAGCTTGTAGGCGTACTGCCTCGCCGTCTGGGGCGAGCCCATGCTCATCTTGTGGAGGAACTTGTTGGCCCAGAAGGGGTAGGCGTCCGGATGGTTGATGATCCAGCCGTCCATCGTTCCCCCGTCGGCCTTCGGGTAGAGGCATTTTTCAACGGCAAACATTTTTTGTCACCTGAACAAACATCAATTCACTGGATAACGCTTAGTTAAACATCACAATAAGTGCTCGACCTATCAACGACTAAAAATAAATCTTAGTATCTGAAATACATAATAAAATGGTAGATGCATCAAACGCTTGCAAGGCATCGGTCAGAGGTCGTGCAACCGATGCCGACGCATGCGATGCCCGGCGCCGGTTACGCACGGTCGATTGGCACGCAGCCTCGACACCGCGCGAGCGCCCCCGTAAGCGCACCCGCAGCTCTTAGTAATCCACTGCCGCGGGGCTGTTCATCCAGTCGCTCACGAACGCACCGTAGTGGCCCTCGATAATGGCCTGGCGGGCACGCTTCATAAGGTTGAGCAGGTAGTAGATGTTGTGCATCGAAAGCAAAATGCCGCCGAGCATCTCCTTCTGCGTGACCATGTGGCGAATGAGCGCACGGCTGTAGCCGCCCGTGCACACCGGGCAGGTGCAGGTGGGATCGATGGGGCCGTCGTCGTGCGCAAAGCGGGCATTGCGGAAGTTAAGGCGACCCTCGCTCGAGAACGCCGTCCCCATGCGGCCGGTGCGCGTCGGCAGCACGCAGTCGAACATGTCGATGCCCACGCCTACACCACGCACGAGCGTCGTCGGGTTGCCGACGCCCATCAGGTAGCGCGGCTTATGTTTGGGCATGTACTCGCTCGCGAGCGGTGCCAGCGTCTCAAACATGGTCTCGTGGTCCTCGCCCACCGAGTAGCCGCCAATGCCGTAACCGGGGAAGTCACCGCACTCCTCCAGATGGCGCAGCGAACGCAGGCGCAGGTCCAGATGCATGCCACCCTGAACGATGCCAAAGAGCGCCTGGTCGTCGCGGGTATGAGCTTTATAGCAGCGCTCGGCCCACATACTCGACAGCTCAACGGCGCGCTCAACGTAGGCGCGCGTGGCGGGATAGCCCGGGCACTGGTCGAGCTGCATGCAGATGTCGGAGCCGAGCTTCATGGCGATTTCCATGTTGTCCTCGGGCGTCCAGAACACGTGGCGGCCGTCGTAGTCGTTGACGATAAAGCGCACGCCCTCGTCGGTGAGCTTGACGGCGTCGTTGTGGCTGAACACCTGGAAACCGCCGGAATCAGTGAGGATGGGGCCATGCCAGTTCATAAACTTGTGCAGACCACCCAACTCGGCGATGGTGTCCTCGCCGGGACGCATGGACAGGTGATAGGTATTGGCGAGCACGATCTGGGCGCCGAGCTGCTTGACAGTCTCGGTAGGAATGCCCTTGACGTTTGCCTTGGTGCCCACGGGCATAAAGATCGGCGTCTCGATGTCGCCGTGCGGAGTGTGCAGCACGCCGGCACGCGCATGCGTCGTCGGATCCTCGGCGATCAGGTCGAATTTAAATAGGCTCTGGTCCATAAACTGGAACTCCTTGGTTGCGGTTCATACGCAAACCATTATAAAGACCGCGGCAGGTGAACGGCATAACGTCTTTCGGAGAAGGGAATGTCAAGCGCAAACTGAATAGAGCGGCCGAATTTTTGCTATCCAAGCGAGCCATCGAACACGTTTTGAAACTTTGCTGCGGCGCGCGGGATGCCGGCGCGAGACTTTATCATAGGGTGACAATCAACGATGAGGAGCACATGCCTATGACAGACGAGCTGGACCCCCAGACTCAGCAGCATATTGATGATTCCGCAGACGCCGTCGACGACTGCAGCACTCCTACCTGCGTCGCCGCTTCCGTCGATGCATCCGCCGAAGATGCGCACGCCGGTGCGGATAAGGCAACAGACACAGGCGATACTGTCGAGCATGACGAAGGCGAGCAACCGGAGTCGAACGACGCCGAGCCCGACGCGGACCCCGCGCCACAGGCGGCAGGCCCCATCGAGGTATCTTCGGAAGAAGAGCTCGATGCCGTCATGGACTCCATGATGGATGCCGTCAAAGCAATGAAAGACGCCGTGGCCGACGCCGATGTGGACGCCGAAGAAGAGAAGGCCGCCGAGGCCGCATCGACCTTCGTGCCTGGCGAGACCCCCGTTGCCGACCAAGGCAGCACCGTACCTTCGTTCTTACAGCTCGAGCACCCTACAATTGGCGCAGATGCAGTTGACCCGCACACTGCCGGATTTTCCGTGATCGAGGGTGGCACCGGCAATATCGCCACGTCGCAGGCGCCCGATGCGGGTACGGCCGACGCCGGTCACCCGACCGCTCCACACGCCCCTGCAGCCAGCCGCGATCTGGGAACCGCCGTCTCAAATACAGCAAACGCCGTAGGCACTTTTATCGCCCAGGGCGCCTCTGCCATGCGCGAGATGAACGCCGCAAAGAAGGCGCTCGCGGACGCTCGTGCCCACCTGGCCGAACTTGATCAGCGCATTTCCGATCAGACCGAGGAGCTCGAGACGCGCCAGGATATCGCAGGGCGTTACGACCAGATTGTCGCCGACCAGCGCCACGCTATCGACACGGCACAAAAGGCCGCCGCGGCGGCAGAAATCGGCCGCGATACCCATGCCGCCAAGACAACAGAGCTCAAAGCGCAGCTCGAACAAATAAAAGAAGAGGACGACGCCACCGAGCGGCGTCTCAAAGCCGCACTCGATGCCGTCGAAGCGCTCGAAGCCAGCTCGCGCGAGACCGGTAACCGCCTCGTACGACGTCTCGAAGATTCCAAGCGCATCCGCGACAAGGTACAGGCCGAGCGCGACGCCGGCGTTGCCGCAGCGCAGCAAACCGTCGACGCCACGCGTGCTCAACTCGAAACGTTGCGCCGTGAGTATGCCGAGCTGCAGCGCAATCCCTCGGCAAATCCCGCCAACTATACGGTGCGCACCAGCGAGCTTTCGATGCAGATCTCCGACACGGCTGATGCCCTGCGCAAAGCCGAGGAAGATGTCCCGCGCATCACCGCCGATCTTGAGCACTCGCTCGCAGCCGCCGAGCACGCCGTCGAGCAGGCGCAAGCCCCCATCGCCGACGCCAAGCGCGCCCATCAGGCCGTGACGGCCGAGGCCGATGCCGCGCGCGACGAGCTGCAGACCGCAAAGGCGGCCGCTGCAACGCGCCAGCGCGAATTACGCGAGAAGATCGTCACCGAGGACAAAGCGCGTCAAGAGCAAGAGCAGGCTATCGCCAATGCCCAGGCGGACGTCGCGCATGCGCAGTCGATCATCGAGCAGGCGACCGAGGTGCACAACCATCCCGAGATCACCGAATCGCTCGCGGGCTCCCTGGCTCGCGATAAGGCCGAGCGCGCCGAAACCGAGCGCGAAGTGGCTCAGCTCGAAGCCGCCGAGAACGACGTGCGCGAGCGCACCCGTGACTCACGCGTCAAATTCACCGGCGCAATCGTCTGCATTGTCGCCGTAATCCTCGTGATTGTCCTAATCTGGCTGTTCGCGAGCAAGTAAACCAGCTGCCAAAAAACACTCACCGCAACGTTTTGATTGGTGCAAAGGGGCCAGGCTACTTTGCACCAACTTGGTGCATATAAAACAGTCCCCATCGCACCAACAACGTTTGCCCAGATAAAACCTGCCAAAATAAACCTGTCCCTTTTTGGCAGGTTGAACCACGGCAACGCCAATGTTTTGGCGCGGACAGCGAGCGGGTCGCATTTGAGGCAAGGTGACGTGAAACGAAAGGGCGCTGACCTTCTGGTCGCGCCCTTGAAGTTGAACGTCAGATTGTCCAAATGCGGCCCGCGCAGCGTCGAGCAGTTACGCGGTTCGTAGAACCGCGTAACTAACAAATGAGCATGGCGTCGCCAAAGCTGA
The DNA here is from genome assembly GCF_052064015.1 of Collinsella sp. HCP3S3_D1. NCBI lineage: Bacteria > Bacillati > Actinomycetota > Coriobacteriia > Coriobacteriales > Coriobacteriaceae > Collinsella > Collinsella sp. HCP3S3_D1. The sequence goes on along the minus strand of NZ_JBQHWK010000004.1, from coordinate 111,346 downwards.
AGAAGCGGTAGCGCTGCTCGATAGCGGCGGCATAGGCATCCATGATCTGATCGCGGGTGGCAAGTGCGCTCACGAGCATCATGAGTGTGGAGCGCGGAACATGGAAGTTAGTGATCAGCGCGTCGACCACGTGATAGGTCGAGCCGGGCATGAGGTAGAGCTGCGTTGTCGCGTTCTCGCGCGCCACGATGTCACCACGGCCGAGCGTGTCGGCCCCGTCCTTACGGCCCTCAAAATAGCGCGCCGTCACAGCCGGATCGGACACCGGCGCGTCCGCGTCAAACGCACTCTCGAGCGAGCGGACTGCGGTGGTACCGACAGCAATCACGCGATGCCCCTCGGCCTTAGCCTTATGCACGGCGTCGACAACCTCCTGCGACACGTGATAGCGCTCGGTGTGCATCACGTGCTGCGTGGGGTCGTCCTCCTCCACCAGACGGAAGGTATCGATGCCCACCTCGAGCTCGACAGCGGCAAACTTCGCACCCTTGGCCTCGATAGCGGCCATGAGCTCGGGAGTAAAGTGCAGGCCCGCCGTGGGAGCGGCAGCTGAGTGCTCCTCCTTCATGGCGTAGACGGTCTGGTACTTCTCGGGATCGCCCTCGTAATCGGTAATGTAGGGCGGCAGCGGCACGTGGCCGGCAGCATGGATAGCCTCATCGAGCGTGCGCGGCTCGCCGGCGGCATTGCAACCGGCTGGCTCAAAACGCACCAGGCGGCCGCCGCGGCTATCGGTGACAAAGTCGACGACCTCGGCCGTCAGCACCACGGGCGCGCCCTCGGGCGCATGGGCGCCACCGGCGCGATACTCAATCTGAGCGCCGGGCTTTAAGCGCTTGCCCGGCTTGACCAAGCACTCCCAAACGTGACCCAGCGGGTCCACGTCCTCGCGGCGCTTGAGCAGCAGCGTTTCGACCACGCCGCCCGAGCCGGCCTTGCGACCGATAAGGCGGGCCGGCATCACGCGCGTCTGGTTGATGACGAGCACGTCGCCCGGCTCGATATAGTCGATGATGTCGCGGAAGATGCGGTGCTCGACGGTGCCGCCATGCTCCAGCGGCGTTCCCGCCTGGGAGCCCTTGCGGTCCACCACCAGCAGGCGGCAGGAGTCGCGCGGCTCGGCAGGAGCCTGGGCAATCAGTTCCTCAGGAAGGTTGTAGTCAAAATCATCGGTACGCATAGACACGTCGAATACTCCTTATATAGCTAAAATCCGCTCTACATCCTAGCAGGCTGCCAGCCCAAAAGAACTACTTTTTGGCGGCTTTGCGCTCGTCGCGGATGCGGGCGCGGTCCATGGCCGCCTCGACGGCCGAGAATCGGCAGCCGCAATAGTTCTGCCGATACATACCCAGCTCGCGCGAACGACGCGTGGCCTCGGGATAATACGGGCGAAAATCGCGAATCACCGGGGCGAGACCATGTGCCGCCGCCAAGCGCTCCAACACATCGTTGCAGGTGTCAAACAACTGATACGGCGAGACGGCGAGCGTCGTGCCCACAAACTCAAACCCGCGCTCCTGGGCCACACGGCATGCCTCGGCCAGGCGCAGGGCATAGCACGCACGACAGCGACGGGGTCGATCGGCGCCCAGCGGGGCCACGCCGGCCTCCCAGCGCTCGCGGTCCTCCCCCGCCTCGATGAGCTCGATGTCGCCATCGGCACACCACCGGCGAAGCTCGTCCAAGCGGCGCTGCCATTCATCGCGCGGCTGAATATTGGGGTTGGTCCAGCAAATCGTGGGCTCAAACCCCTCCTCACGCAGCAGACGAACCGGCTCCAGCGAGCACGGCGCACAGCACGCGTGCAACAGCAACGGCTTCATGGACATCTCCTCCCAATCTTTGCCCAGGGTAGTCTTTTTGGGACGGGGCTATTTTGACTACTTTTAACGTCAAGCAGTTCCAAATACCTGCATCAACAGGAAAGTAGTCAAAATAGCCCCGTCCCAAAAAGACTACTGACCAAAAAAGCGAACGCCAAAGGACGTATCTTCGCAGGCGACAATGCGGCGGTCGCGCAAAATGGTCCGCACGTAATACCAGTCGCCCACACAGCCCGACAAATGCAAGCCGGCCGCCAGGTAGCACAGCAGCGGATAGCCCGAAAACGCAAACCCCAGGGTAAACGCTGTCGTCACGACAACCGTCGGCGCCAGACAAACTGCCATGTACCGCCGGCGCGAATACACAACGCCCTCGGCGCAGGCATAGATCATGCATGTCTCGAGGTTCGCCCCAAAGGTCACCTGCGCGCCCGCAGGAGCCAGCAGCTTAAAGAACACGCCGTGCACCAACTCGTGCACGGCAAATGACGCCGCCGAAACCGCAGCCAAGCCAACTATCCAGCCTAAGACAGCCGTCCAGCCACCCGCGTCAGCCGCATCCAAGTCCGCGGGCCCACCCAGCAGCATAAACACCGGCACCAGGCACACGGCAAATGCGCCAAGCACGGCCATCCCCCACACAAAGCAAGCGTGCAGGAAATCCTCGTCTTCAAACGCATGTATGTTGGAAATCTCATTCATAGCATCTTAGGATAGCGCCCCTGCCACGTACCCGTCCGCATGTGCGATAATGTCGAACGATATGCACGAATTGACCACCGCGTCGCCGAGCCCCGCGCCCGGCCACGCTCTTACCATATGCGAAGGAGTCCCATGGCATCCAAATACTCCATGAACGACCGTCCCAGCTGGCCTCGCCGCGCCATCGTAACCGCCGGCGAGCCCTATGGCAACAAGGGCCTTCACTTTGGCCACGTTGGCGGCGTCTTTGTCCCGGCCGACTTCTTCGCCCGCTTCCTGCGCGACCGCCTGGGCCGCGAGAACGTCATCTTCACCTCGGGCACCGACTGCTACGGCTCGCCCATCATGGAGAGTTACCGCAAGCTCAAGGAAAACGAGGGCTACGATAAGTCCATTAGCGAGTATGTCGAGTCCAATCACTCTCGTCAGGCCGCGACCCTCAACAACTACAACATCAGCTGCGATATCTACGGCGGCTCGGGCCTTGAGCCGGCGGCGCAGATTCACAACAAGGTGACCGCCGAGATTATCGAGCGCCTGCACGAGCAGGGCACCATCTCCAAGCGCTCTACCCTGCAGTTCTACGACGCCAAGGCCGGCACGTTCCTCAACGGTCGCCAAGTCATCGGCCGCTGCCCCATCCAAGGTTGCAAGTCCGAGAAGGCTTATGCCGACGAGTGCGACCTGGGCCACCAGTTTGAGCCCGAGGAGCTCATCGCGCCCAAGAGCCAGCTCACCGGCGAGGTGCCCGAGCTGCGCCCGGTCGACAACCTCTACTTCGACCTGCCCGCCTACCTCGACTTTATGAAGACCTATACTGCCAAGCTCGCCCAGAACCCGCAGGTTCGCTCCGTGGTCTCCAAGACCATGGAGGAGTGGCTGCTGCCGGCACAGCTCTACATCCAGAATAAGTTCCGCGAGGCCTTCGACGCCGTCGAGGACCAGCTCCCCGAGCACACCGTGCTGGAGCCCGAGGGCAACAAGAGCAGTTTTACCGTCACCTTCCCCAGCTGGAAGGAGCGCGACGACGCCCACGCGGTACTCGCCAACGGCGGCGTGCGCTTCCGTAGCGGCAAGGCGCTCGTGCCCTTCCGCATCACCGGCAACATCGACTGGGGCGTTCCGGTGCCCGAGGTCGATGGCGTGACCGATGTCACCTGCTGGTGCTGGCCCGAGAGTCTGTGGGCGCCCATCAGCTACACCCGCACCGTGCTCGCCCGCGACGCCCGCGCCGCCGGAGTGACCGAGGGCGTCGCCGCCCAGGACGCCGCCCTTATGGGCGAGCCCGCCGCCGATTCCACGCAGGTCCCCGCGCCCACCTACCAGCACAGCTCGCTCGACTGGCGCGACTGGTGGTGCTCGGATGACGCACAGATCTACCAGTTTATCGGTCAGGACAACATCTACTTCTACTGCATCGCGCAGACCGCCATGTGGGAGGCCCTGGGTTGGAACCTCACGCAGAGCACCGTCAGCGCCTGCTATCACCTGCTCTACATGGGCAAAAAGGCCAGCTCGTCCTCGCAGACGCCTCCCCCGCCTGCAGACGACCTGCTCAACCACTACACCTGCGAGCAGATGCGTGCGCATTGGCTGTCGCTCGGCCTGTCCGAGAAGCCGGTGAGCTTTAGCCCCAAGGCATATGACACACGCGTGACCGGCAAGGACAAGGACGGCAACGAGGTGCGCGCCTGCGACGACAAGCGCGTTATCGACCCGGCCCTTAAGGAGAGCGCGCTTTTGACCGGCGTGTTCAACCGCCTGGCCCGCAGCTGCTTCTACGGCGTCGCCGTCAAGGAGGGCGACGAGAGCCCCTACCGCAACGGCTGCATCCCCGCCGGTGCCGCCTCCGCCACCGTGGTCGAAGCCGCCGAGCAGGCAGCTCTCGCCTTTGAGCAGGCCATGTACAAGTTCGAGACGCACCGCGCGCTCGCCGTGTGCGACGACTACCTGCGTGCCGCCAACAAGCGCTGGAGCGATGCCTCCAAGGCTGCCAACAAGCTCGAGGGTAGCGAGGCAAACGCCGCAATGACGCAGGCACTGGTCGACGCCTTCACCGAGCTGCGCGTGGCGACCGTGCTCATGCACGGTATTGTGCCGGCCGGCTGCGAGCTCATCTGCGAGTACTTCGACGTTGACCCGGTCGCCTTCTTTAGCTGGGATAACATCTTTGCCTCCACGGATGAGTTTGTGGAGAGCCTGGGCGAGAAGCCCGGCGAGCACCGCGTAAAGCCGCTGCCCCCGCGCTTCGACTTCTTTAGCAAGCACGAGAGCCAGTACTAGACAAACGCCAAGGCAGACTAGTCAATTTGGGACGGGGCTATTTTAGCTACCCCGTCCCAAATTTAACTGCAACGCCTGCCGAAACGGACGGGCAGCCAAAATAGCCCCGTCCCAAATTGACTACTTTTAATGGAATGGGAAGGAAAGACGGATGTCTAAGCCGCGTCGTCGTAAGCAGAAAAAGCAGGTTAAGCCCGAGCTCAAGCTTAGGCAGTTTGCCGCTACCGAGCTTTCCGACCAGCTTGCCGCCCAACACTCCGCCGCCGACCTGCCGCGCTTTCTGGTCGACACGGTCGCCGGCGCCTATGCGCCTGCCAATGCCGAGCTCATAATCGAAGGCTTTGGCGCCGCAGCCACGCGACCGGTCACGCTGCGCGCCAACACGCTCAAGGCGACCGCCGAGGACATCGCCGCCGCGCTCGACGCAGCCGGCATCGCCCACCAAACCGTTGCCTGGTACCCGGACGCTTTCATCCTGCCCGAGGCCCAGGTATCCGATCTGTGGGATCTCGACATCTACCGCAACGGCAAAATCTATCTGCAGAGCCTGTCGTCCATGATGCCTCCTTTGGTGCTGGGCGCTCAGGCCGGCGAGGATATCCTGGACATGTGCGCGGCCCCCGGCGGCAAGACGACGCAGATCGCCGCCCTTACCCGGGGACAGGCGCACCTCACCGCCTGCGAGATGAGCATTCCCCGCGCCGAAAAGCTCGAGGCCAACTTGGGCCGCCAGGGCGCCAAAAACGTTCCCGTCATGCGCATCGACGCACGCGAGCTCAACGAATTCTTCCGCTTTGACCGCATCCTGCTCGACGCCCCCTGTACCGGCACGGGCACCGTCATCAGCGGCAACGAGAAAAGCCTGCGCGGCCTGACCGAGCAGCTGCTCTGCAAGTGCGCCCGCTCGCAGCGCACGCTTCTGGACCGCGCCATGGGCGCCCTCAAGCCGGGCGGCACGCTCGTCTATTCGACTTGTTCGATCTTGCCGCAGGAAAACGAGGACGCCCTGCAAGAGGCCCTCGACAAACACATGGACTGCGAGCTCATCCCCCTCGACGGCACGCCGAGCGAAAGCGAAGCGCGTCGCGCCCAGGATGCCGGCGACAAGCCGCATATCGAGTTCAACGCCCTCACCGAGGCCATCGCCACCGGCCACGTCTCGACCGTCGCCAACGGCATGCCCGGCACGCTGACCATCCCGCCCAGCCGCGACTTTGAGGGCTTCTACATCGCTCTGATCCGAAAACGCAGCTAGCGCACGGACCAACTCAACAAGCTATCTCCGTGCGCGCCTGTCCTGCTGGTCACGGTGCTGCTTAAGTGCCTCGCGTTCCTTGCGCTCGGCTCTTTTGCCCTTAATGGCCGTAACCACAAAGTAGATGACCGCGGCGGCTACGATTGCGCCCACACATAGGCCAATCGAGCCCAATAATGTCGAGATTTCCATACCGCGTCACCTCTCTTTTGTATACGGGACATCCAAGATAGCACCTCGATTCCCGCCACCACAGCTCCTTCACGTTCGCGGCCCTTCAGTCTAACGGATGGCGCGGCGGGGAAAAATCAACTCGTCAAACGTTTTAGCAACGTAGCGCCGGTCGCACGCTGCCGACCGCACATTATAGAAACGGACCGCAATGGATTCTCTCAACGATTTGAACGAGCGTGTTGACGCTTTTGTCGCCACCAGCTCCTTCGACACGCCCGCCGCGACGAACGACCAAGCCCCCATCGATGTTCCCGCCGAGGTTCACGAGGACATCGTCGCCTCGGTCGATTTCTCAGAGGTTGAGCTTGCGGACGAATTTACCGAGCCCCAGGTGGCTGTAACCCCCAGCGGCCTTTTGCCCATGGAGCCGCTGCCCATCGACGGGCGCCTGCGCAAGGCGGCCCTCCGCATGCCCGATGAGATCGAGGAGGCCAGCGGCTTTACGCTCTTTGGACGCCGCATCAAATCGCTCATCTACACCACCGACGTGGCGGTCATCCGCAACTCCAATGCCGACGCCGTGTTTGCCGTCTACCCCTTCACGCCGCAGCCCGCCATTACGCAGGCGCTGCTGACTGTTGCCGAGTGCCCGGTCTTTGTGGGCGTTGGCGGCGGTACCACCACCGGTAAGCGCTCCGTGCAGATGGCGGCCGTCTCCGAGATGCAAGGCGCGGCGGGCTGCGTGGTCAACTCCCCCGCTACCGCCGAGATGGTCGAGCACATCACCAACATCGCCGACATCCCCGTCATCGCCACGGTCGTTCGCTGCGATGACGATGCCCACGCCAAGGTGCGCGCCGGGGCCAAGATCCTCAACATCGCCGCCGGCAAAAACACACCCCAGGTCCTACGCGAGCTGCGAGAGCACTATCCCAGCCTGCCGCTCATCGCACCGGGTGGCAAGACGCCCGAGAGCATCCGCGAAACCATCGCCGCCGGCGCCAACGCTATCATCTGGACGCCGCCTTCGGCCCAGCAGCTGCAAACCGACATGATGGAGCGCTACCGCAAGATGAAGGAAGACGCCACGCCTGTCATCTCGCGCGACGATGTGCCCATTATCGACCAGGTCGCCGCCGCCGAGGTCAGCCAGGTCGAGAACATGAATCCCGACGTGCCGATTCCCGACGAGGTCATCGAGCGCGTCGCCTCGATCCACGATCATATCGAGGAGCGTCGTGCCAATCGCGGACTCAAGCCCTCGCTACACGGTTTCTTCTTCCGTGGAAAGAAACGCTAGCCGCAACAGCAAGGCCCGCCCCGCAAACAACGGGACGGGCCTTTTTCTGTTATCAAATGTCAGGAGGACAGGCGTAGCCGTTAAAACCGTCAGCCAGCCCACAAACGTTAGTCCACGCGCTTGTCGCCCATAAAGAAGAGCGCCACCGTACCAGGTCCGGTATGCGAGCCAATCAGAGCACCGATGTCATTAATCTCAATCTTGCCTTTGAGCTGCGGAACCTGTTCCTCGATCAGCGCCGCAACTGCCTCGGCATCCTCGCGACACGCCGAGTGCGACATGATGCACTTACCCGAATAATCCGCACCGCCCTGCACGTGTGCCATCATGGTCTTAGCCATCTCGGAAATCGCACGCTTCTTGGTGCGAATCTTCTCACGCGGCGCCAGCTCACCTTCGCAATCGACCGTCATAAGCGGGCAAATCTTGAGTGCCGTGCCGATAATCGCGCTCGCGGCCGAAATGCGACCGCCGCGCAGGTAGCTCGACAGATCGGTCGAGAAGAACCAGTGGTGAAGGTTGAGTTTATGCTCCTCAATCCAAGCGGCCGTCTCGTCGAGCGAAGCGCCGCCATCGCGAACGTCGGCGGCACATTCCGCCAGCAGGCCAAGGCCCGAAGACGCCGCCAGCGAATCGATGACGCGCACCTTGCCGCCCTGGGGATAGCGATCCGCGAGCATCTGCGCCGCAACGCAGGCCGATCCATACGTGCCCGAAATGCCCGACGATAACGTCAGGTGCAGCACGTCTTTACCCTCGACAATAAACGGCTCCCAAAACTCCTCGTACTCACCCACGCTCACCTGAGACGTCTTGGGCATGGCGCCCGCGGCAATCTGAGCAAAAAACTCGTCCGGCGTAATCGACTGATACAGATCGTCCGTATAGACAACATCGTCGATCTCGTAATGAAAACACACGACAGGAATATTGCGCGACGCAAAGAACTCACGGGTTCGATCGGCGGCGGATTCACAGGTCAGGACAAAATCACTCATATGAGGCTCCTTACTCATTGCTGCGCAAATTATCGCACAGCATGCGTGAATACGGTACAAATGTCCGTTATTTACCAAATTGAACCAAAGGTAGTGAACATCTTTACCGCCATCATCTCTAGCGATCCCGGAGGTATGCGCCTGCAAAAACGACCCTACGTCTCCACTCAACCGCCATATCTACCTCGACTAAATCGATTTAGCAAACCGTTCGGCCAACAATTCAATCTCCTAACCCCAATCGAAACAAAAGCGGCGCATACTGATAAACGTTTGACGCTGTTTATCAGTTTTACCAACCACATCGGAAGGTGTTTCATGGTCGCATTCGATCGCAATCCGCAAGACTTCAAGTATCTGCGCCTGCTGTCGAGACAGTTCCCCACTGAGCAATCCGCATTCACCGAGATCATCAACCTCTCGGCCATCCTCAACCTGCCCAAGGGCACCGAGCATTTTATGAGCGATGTGCATGGCGAGTACGAAGCCTTTATGCACATCCTCAACAACTGCTCGGGCGTCGTGCGCGAGCATGTCGACGAAATCTTTGGCGACACGCTCTCCTTTAACGAAAAGGGCGAGCTGTGCACGCTCATCTACTACCCGCGCGAGAAGATCGATCTGGTCCGCAGCCGGCACGAGGACTCGCCCACCTGGTACAAGACCATGCTCAACCAGCTCATTGTGGTTGCCCGCTCGCTTTCGAGCCGCTACACCCGCTCCAAGGTACGTAAGGCCATCCCGCGCGATTACGCCTACATCATCGACGAGCTGCTGCACACGCATCCGGACGAGAACAACTACCGCGTGCGTTATCACGAGCGCATTATCGAATCCATCTTGGAGACCGCCAGCGCCGACGACTTTATCGAGTCGCTCGCCTCACTCATCAAGCGCCTCGCCGTGGACCACCTGCACTTGGTGGGCGACATCTTCGACCGCGGCGGCGGCGCGGCCAAGATTATGGACCGCCTGCTCACCTATCATTCGCTCGATATTCAGTGGGGCAATCACGACCTGTTGTGGATGGGCGCCGCTGCCGGCGAGCCTGCCTGCATCGCCACGGTGCTACGCAACAACCTGCGCTACGACAACTACGAGATTCTCGAGAACGACTACGGCATCTCGCTGCGCGAGCTTGTCGCCTTTGCCAACGCTACCTATACCGCCGGCGAGCCCATCAGCCCGCTCATCAAAGCCATCAACGTTCTGCTCTTTAAGCTCGAGGGCCAGATTATCCAGCGCCACCCCGAGTTCGACATGGCCGACCGTCTTCTGCTCGACAAGGTCGATCACGACACCGGCACGGTCACCCTCGCCGACGGCAGCGTGTGGCCGCTCACGACCAACGACTTCCCCACCGTCGATCCGGCGGACCCCTACACGCTCACGCCCGAGGAGCAGCACATCATCGACAAGCTCGTGTCCGAATTTGTCACCGCCGATCACTTGCATCGCCACATCGATTTCCTCTATACCCACGGCTCCATGTATAAGGTCGCCAACGGCAATCTGCTGTTCCACGGCTGCGTACCGCTCAACGAAGACGGCACCTTTAGCAGCATGAACTGCCTGGGTACCTGGCACGCCGGCCGCGATTATTTTGATTTTTGCGACTATATCGCCCGCCGCGCCTGGCGCGTCGGCGACCGCGATGCCCTCGACTGGATGTGGTACCTGTGGATCGGCTTTAACTCACCCGCCAGCGGACGCGTGGTGCGCACCTTCGAGCGCGCCTACATTGCCGACAAGAGCACGTGGGTCGAGCCGATGGACCCGTACTACACGCTCACCACGTCCTCGTCCGTTTGCGACGACATCATGCGAGAGTTTGGCGTCGCCCCCATGGCTTGCTCGCCGACGGGCCATATCATCAACGGCCATACGCCCGTCAAGACCACCAAGGGCGAGCAGCCCATCCGCGCCAACGGAAAGTTGCTGGTCATCGACGGAGGTTTCTGTCGCGCCTACCACCCCAAAACGGGCATCGCCGGTTACACGCTCATCTCGAGCTCGCGCGGATGCCGCCTCAAGTCGCACCAGGCCTTTACCAGCGTTGCCGAGGCGCTCACCCGCAACATCGATATCGAGAGCGAGACCAACCGCTTTGACGAGGCCGACCGGCGCCGCATGGTGAGCGACACCGATACCGGCGTCAAGATTCGCAGTCAGATCCAAGACCTGCGCCAGCTCCTCGATGCATATAGAAACGGTGCTATCGAGGAGCGCGCCTAGCCCCGCCTGCGGGGATTGGTTAAACTTGCTAGGTTTGTCATCCCCGCGGCGCCCCGGCGCCACCCTAAGGCAGGTACCATGCAAAAGCTCCTTGCGCAGATCATAAAGTTTGGCGTCGTCGGCGTCGTTGCCACCGTCATCGACTTTGGCATCATGAATCTGCTCCACTACGGCCTGGGCCTCAACATCTTGATCGCCAACACCAGCGGCTTTATCGTCTCGCTCATTTTTAACTACGTCGCGAGCATGAAGTACGTGTTTGCACACAAGGAGGGCATGAGCCGCCGCCGCGAGTTCATCATCTTTGTCGTGCTATCCGTTATTGGCCTGGCGCTCAACGACGGCATCGTGCTTGCCCTCAACGCCGGCCTGGGCCTCGAGGCCAATATCGCCAAGATTTGCGCTACCGCGCTCGTCATGGTCTACAACTTTGTAACGCGAAAGATCTTCCTAGAGGGCGAGCAGACCAAATAGCTCGGCCTCCTCGTTGCACTACGGGGACCTGCGGATGACGCGCGTCGAACGTAGCGTTGCCTGGGCCTTGCTCGTTTACGGGAAGATTTGCAGCGTTTGCGGATTTCCACTTGAATATTTGGCGAGTTCGTATAGTTCTTGCCAAAGACCTTACGTTTGCCATGCAAAAGCTCTAAAGTATCTCGTTGCTCGATTCATCAACGCATTGGATGTGATTACGTGCGCAACGCGCTGGCACAACCTCATACCAAGCAGTTCCTCAAGTTCGCTGTCGTGGGTCTTATCTCCTTTGGCGTCGACTGGGGCATGCTTATTGCGCTCGTCGAGCTGTTCCACCTCGACTTTTTGATGAGCACGACGGTCTCGTTTACCACGTCCGTCGTGGTTAACTACTGGCTCAGCATGAAGTACGTGTTCGACCATCGCGAGGGCATGAGCCGTAAGCGCGAGTTCACGATCTTTACCATCCTGTCGGTGATCGGTCTGGGCCTCAACGACCTGTACATGTTTGTGGGCGTCACGTTTTTGAGCATCGGCTACCAGGCCATGAAGGCCATCGCCACGTTCCTGGTCACCTGGTACAACTACTTTAGCCGTCGCTTTTTCCTCGAGGGCGCACGGTCGTAGACGGCTCAACATAATCTCGCTTCGCAGCCGGTTGGAATTCTCGTTCCAGCCGGTTTTTTGTTTGCAGAGTCTGCCGAGGAAGGAGGGCTACGGTGCATGAATGGAACGCAGTTTCCCCATGAACGCCGTTCCGGAAAGTGTATCCCAGATTGCAGCCTCAGAATGGGATGCAGCTTCCGCAACGCCGTCCTAGCGGAAACTGTGTCCCGGAATTCACCTTTAGGGTGGGATGCAATTTCCGGTTGAGCCTCGATTGGGAAACGACGCCCCATTCGCATAAAAACGGGCGGCTCGGGTGTTTGTCCGAACCGTCCGTTTGGCATGTTATGTCGAGGCATTTAGCCCGTTACGTAATACCAGACGACGCTGTCGCCATTGGAGAGAACGTAGTTGCTGCACGCCGTGTTAGGCGTCACACCGTTAACGGAGTACATCCAGCCGCTCGTACCGCCGTGCTCCTTCTCGGCCAGGCCGCCGATAGCGGCGACATACGTGCCGTACGATGAGCCGTGCGCATTTACGGAAAGGCCCAGTGCACACAAAGCATCGTAGGCCGTAGCGCCCTCGTTGAAGGTGAACGTACCGCCAGAAGACACCGGGTTACCCACGGCACTCGACGTCACAGAGACCGTCACAGTAATGTAGCCAGGCTGCTGCGAGCCGCCCTGATTGCCAGCAGAGGCGCTGTCGCCGTTGGATACAGACCCACCGCCAGGCACCGAGCCGCCGCCCGAAGAGGAGCCGTCAGAAGAACTCGATCCACCAGCGGATTCGGATCCCTGTCCGGCAGACGCGTTGTTGGACTTCTTGCCGCCCTTGTCTTCGGACTTCTTCTCTTTCGAATCCTTGTCTGACTTCTCGTCCGAAGACTCGGAAGCGTCCTTGGAATCCGATTCATTCGAATCCTTGGACTCGGAGTCCACAGCGTCGGAAGACGAGGAGCCCACTGTCTCCGTCTTGCGAGAGGCGATAGAGCCAGAGTCGGCAACGCTCCTCCCCGCCACGGCCCGAGCGATCCAATCGATGGACCAGGCGCCGCTGGCAGAAGGGTGAACAAAGCCCAGCGAGACGACAATCAGTGCGATGCAGACGGCCGTCAGAGAGCCAAGCAGCGCCTTGCGCCGAGAGGCGGACGCCGCCGAGGCGGCGCCCTTTTGCTTAGCATCGTCGAGCTGAATGAACGACGTGTCGGGTTGCTTGGAGTCGGCATCCTGAGGTTTATTGGACACAGCTCTCACCTACCGACGCTTGGTAAACACGAACACGCCAATGACCGCAAGCCCGATCACGCCGGCCGCTACGCCGACAATGGCGAGCGGGTTGAAGCCAGACTCCTGTGCCAGAGCCTCAGCGGACTTCTTAGCGGTAGTCGCGGCAGCCGAGCCCGTATCGGACTTGGAGCTGGACTTGCCGGACTTCTCGTCAGACTTCTTGCCGTCCTTCTTGTCGGACTTGTCGGAATCCTTCTTGGAATCCTTGCCGTCCTTGGTCTCGGTCGTGGTCGTGGTGGACACCGGCTTCTGGCCCGGAGCAACAGCACCGCCAGTCTGCTGGCCATTTGTGCCGTTACCGGAGCCAGAACCAGCACCGGCATTACCCGAGCCGCCATTGGAGCCGTTGGAGCCAGAGCCGCCGTTACCGCCAGGGGTAACGGCATTCTTGTTCCACTTGGCGTAGAGCGTCATATCGGCCGTCACCGCGGCACTAAAGTCATACGCCTTTGTGCAAGCCTCATCGGTATACCAGCCACCAAAGGTGTAGCCCTCACGCGTCGGATCGGCCGGCTTGGTGACGGTCGAGCCAGAAGCAGGCGTCTGATCGCCAGTCGCAGAGCCGCCCCGAGCATCAAACTTAACGCGATGGGCCTGGGACTTCACACAGAACAAGTGACCTGAGTCGTTCGTGTAGTAAAGGTTACCGAACTCGTCGCAGACAACCGACGCCATGCAGTAGTTTGCATAACCAGAACCGGGAACAAACACTTCGGTCGCCTCGGCATCGCCCAGCCTGTACATGTACACGCCGCCGCCGCTCGTGTAATTAGGCCAGTTACCCTTGGCGCCGTTCAGGGTGAAGTACACGTACGTCTCGCCATCACGCGTCGAGACGAGCGGCGTGCTCTTCGATTCGAAGCCGAGCTCTTCGCCATCGGCCTTCGTAATCTGCTTCACGCTCATATCGGAAAGGTCGATGATCGAAAGCAGGCCCTTAGCCTTCCAATTGTTCGCAGTCGCACCGCAAATAAAGGCATATTTGCCGCTAAACACGGGCGTTGAAGTCGAGTATGGGGCAAACTGCACCTTCCCGGCCTCGGTAATAGAGCCATCCGAACCAATAGTCAGCTTGTGCAACGTGCCATCATCGCGCGTAACGGCGTATACATAGCCATCGTGGACGGTAAGCGCCGAGCGGATATTGCCACCAGATAGCTTAAACGAGGCGACAAGCTTCGACAGATCGGCGGAATACACGCGCACCTGGCCGAAGTCGCTGCCGACAACGTAGTAGCCATTTACCATCAGGCCGCCAGACCAGTAGTAACCTCCGTCAGTGACGGAGGCGCTACCGGCGATGGCGCCCGTGTGAATATTGATGCGCCTGACCGTACCGTTTTGCACATCATTGCCATTGGCAGACCAACAATCAAGGGTGTTGATATAGACGTAGTCGCCGTCAACGGTCAACGAAGATTGATTCTGCATAGCGAAGGCATCGGAATACCACAGCGTCTTAAACGTTTTCGCCGAAACAGCCTGCAGATAGCCACCGGAAAGCGGAATCAGAATGATGCCCTGCGCAATAACGGGACGGCAGGTGCTATCCATGGAAGAGCCAAGCTCAAGCGAGCGTACGACGGAACCCGTCTCGGGGTCGATCTCATTCAGAACGGCATTCCACGTCTTTCCGCCCCATACCGAAGCGCCCGTGACAAGGTACACCTTTCCGTTCGCGACAATGGGGTCAGACGCAGAGGCGCTTGCGCCTGCCTTCTGCTGCTCTTCGGTTAAAAGGTTGAGCGCCCAAGAAGGCGTATCTGTCTTTGTTGTAGGCGTAAGGGCGTCCGTCGAGGATCCCGAGCCACCGTTCGCAAAACCATTCCATGCCGCATCGACATCGGGATGCTCCGTTCCGGGATTGGTAGCAGGAGCCGTCGAGGGCTTCTGCGTGCCGTCACCCTTAACATAACGGAACTCGACGCAATCACCGTTCTTAAGGCAATAGCTCGAGGCGCCGAAGTTCGCAAACCCATTGTTTACGTAAAACGACCAGAAGCTGTACGGCGCGGCGCTCGTTGTGCCCAGCACGCGGCCATCGGGCATCGTCGCACTCGTAAGACCCAAGGCGTTTGCCTCAAGGTTCGTACAACCGGCAGCCGTCATAAGCTGCTCGAGTACCGACTCGGCCGTCGTGTCATCGTCGGCGGGAAGCGTAAGCTCGGTCAAGGGCACCACCGATTGCTCGGTGTAGTTGCCGTCGGCATCACTTGCAGAGACGCCCGTGACCTTGGCCGTCACCGTAATGGTCTTGCCCTCGTTCGGGTTGTCGAGCCCCGTCGTTCCCTTGACGTTTACCGTCGCAGAAACATCCAAGCCGGCAAGCACCGCGTAGTCCGAGTTGTCGGGATAGCGCTCGGCATAACGGGCAAAACGTTCGCTCTTTAGACGGGCGCTAATCGTGACTTTCGTGTTGTATTCGGGCTGAGTGAGGATAAGGTTCTCATGCGCGATAACCCTCGGTTTGCTCGACTTGAGCAAACGATAGGTGTTCTCCGTGCCACCGGGGAGCTCACTAAACACGAAGCCGTAATGTCCCGAAGCCTCTTCGGTGGAATAGCACCAGTTAACGCCGAGTCCTTGGCCATACACCTTAAGCGGTGCATGCAGGTTGCCCGTCACGCTGGAGGCATTTTGGCCATCAAGAATACCCAAGTAGAACGAAGACTTCGCAAGGCTAAGGTGGAACAACTCGGCATTGAGCTCGTCCTGATTCTGCGGAGAAATCGCAAAGTCGAGGGTCCTGCTTGCCGTGACTTCGGCGTTGGACTTATCGGTCACCGTAAGGGTGACTTTGGTCTTCGCTGCCTCGGCGCCAGGCAGCGGCTGATAGACCGTACCCTTGTAACCGTTAAACGTGATGTCATCGGTGCTGGCGGAGTACTCGACCTTGTAATACTTGCCGTCGACGCCAAGGTTCTTGGGCTGTGGCATTTGCAGGTCGGCGGTTAGGCCGTCCTTGTCGGCAACCGTTTTGGTGCCGTAGTACTTGATATTGTCGTAGGTAAAGGCCGCATCGACCTTTGCCTGCAGGTCGGCCTTGTCGGATGCAACCTTATCGGGGTCGCCCTTGACAGTAACGGCATGCGTGGCCCCACCGGTCACCTTGACATCGGAGACGTTCGACAACACCGAGACTTTGGCGGTCAGCGTGACCTCGCGGTCGCTCGACTTGCGCGCGACCTTGCCCGTGTAGTCGTCCCAGCCGTTGCCCGAAACAGACAGGGCATCGGTATCGGAGCTCGTCCACTCGACGGAGAACTTCTTGTTGGCGCCCGCCCTGTATGGCAGCGTCAGATTCTGGGTAACGCTCTCGGCGGTATCGCCCGTGGCATAGCCGATGGAAAGCTGCTCGGCGGCGTTGTCGAGCAGGTCCTGAAGCTTGCCTTCGTTCCAAGCGATTTCAACAGTTTTAGTCGGCTTGTATTCAACCGACTTGCCATCACGCGAGAGCACGAACGTAACGCTCGCGCGACGCAGCTGGTCAATGCTGCAGCCGCTAGACGCGTTGGGATCGAGATAGAAGAACGTGACATCGCCGTTAGTCTTATCGTACGTAGAGGAGATGCCGACCTCAGCGCCCTCATACGAAGAGCTGAAGCTGGCGGTCTTAGTCTTAACGTCGATATCATCAAAGCCGAGCTGTTTGAGCTGAGCCTTCAACGCGTCGTTGACGTTACCGCCATCAGCACTGTAGGCGACGCTTATCAGCGCGTTTTTATCGCTGAGCTTCTGAACAGCAGCCTCGAGCGAACCGGCCTTGATGACCTTGTTGGCCGAGACGACCTCGACCTCGGAAGAGCCACTCGCAGCAACAGCCTTAAGGTACTTGTTACCGGCCGCATCGGGAACCTGGATCTTGGCACCCGTTACTTCGAGCTTAGTCCAATCATCATCCGCCGCATCGGAGGCGTCGGCCGCATACCAAGAGATATCGGCGCTGTCGGCAGAAAGCTTAACGCCGTTAGTGGTCGAGCCGTTAGTGGTCGAGCCGTCGACGCGCTTAGCGTACACATCGGCAGAGACGCTATCGCCCGCGACAAGGTTGGTCGACTTGCTCTGGAGCTGAGGCGTGCTCACGACGCGCAGCAGGTTATACTCCCCCACCGGCAGCACCGTGTCCTTAGAGGTCCACGTAACGGTGTTGTCGAGCGCCGAGGCCTCGAGCTTGAGGGATTTGCCCACAAGCGCATCGGTGATAGTCAGCGCACCGGTGGAGGCGTCAAGGTTATCGGTGACCTTGGTCCAATTAGCGTCATCGGCGCCCTTGGCATACCAGGTGACGGTCAGCTTGGCGTCATCGGGCAGAGCGGAATCCGACCAACTCGAAGAGTCGGGGATACGGACCTTGGGCGTAAGCGTCGTGCCCACGTTGAGCGTAGCCGTCGAAGCCTCTGCCGGCTCGACAGATTTAAGCGTGTACTGACCGGCAAGCGTCACCGGACCCACGGGGTCAACCGAGGTGGTGCTGCCGTAGTACTTCTTCTGTGTGCTCTTAACGGAGTTTTCACTCGTGGCGATCACGCGGATGTACTTGCCCACCATATCGGCCGCAACCGTATAGCTGGCAGAGTCGGCGGCACCGTCGATATTCTTGAACGCGGCGTCGGACGTCGACTTGGCGTCGGCGTACTGCCACTGATAGTGAACGGTATCGGTAGATCCAACGTTCGTGTAAGAGTTGCCCTTGGTCGCCTTAGCCGTGAGCACGTTGCCCACATGCACGGCCCCAGTAGAAGAAGCGCCCTCGACCGTAACGCCGTACAGCTCGACCGCGCCAGCCTCCGAAACAGGACCAACGGCAACGTAAGGAGTAGTCTCGCCAGAAGCGCTCGTAGCTTTGGCAACGAGGTATTTGCCAAACAGGTCAGCCGTAACCGTAAAAGTACGACTCGTTGCCCCAGTGATTTTATTGGTGCAAGCGCTAACGGAACTCGAGTCGCCGTAGTACCACTGCCAGGAAACGCGAGAGTCCGCGGAGACGTCCGTTGTACCCGACTTCGCCGTTGCAGAAATCACATCTCCGGCGTAAACCTTACCGCTCTTATCGAGGGTGACGCTCGAAACACTGACGCTATCGGCGGCGGTGACCAGAGTCGTCCCGCGATTAGCATATGAGTCGCCACCCGCTTTAGGTGTCACCACGCAACGGACAGACTTACCGGCATACTCGGCAAGCTTTAGGGTCTGCTCAGTAGCGCCGGGAATATCGGTGTAATCCGAGTCTTTCCTGCTCTGTTTAGGACCCTCTTGCCACTGATAACTGAGATCGGATGAATCAATTTCGGTCCTAGCCCCATTAACTTTTTGAAAGGCATGGACCAAAATCGTATCCGACGTAGTGTAACCGACATAAGACTGCTCGCCGGTCGATAGGTTCTCGAACGTTAGAGAGAAAATCGTAAGTGCGTCATCGCTCTGCACCGCGACGGCGCTGCTCCCCGCTGCGCTCTGGACAGCACTCGGCTGCGGTGTGCTCGACTGCTCGGAGGTCGCAACGGTACCGGAAGACGCGGCGGCATCCGTACCGGCAGCATCGGCGTCACCCTCGACGGCAGCCTGCTCCTCCGCCGACTTCGTCTCCGCAGTCTGCGTCACGGCCTCGGCGATGCCCTCGGCGCCCTCGGCCCAGAGTTGCGCCGGCGTGGTGCCAAAAGCCATGGCAAAAGCCAGGAACGCCACCAGACCGCGCTTGGCTATGCCGCGGGCAATCGCTCCATGACGACGCCACGAGGCGCGCTGGCACTCGTCCTCAAACATATCCATTTGTCTCCTACTGTCTGCACTTGGAGCATTGCCCAGCGGCTGCCCCACGTCATCGCGCACATTGCGCTCGAGTACCCCCATCGGGGTCCCCCTTCCCTCCAGAGCCCAACGCGTACCGGCGGCATGCGCCGCGGCCGCGTACAAGATGGGAGGCGATCCGACTTAACCTTACCGGCCCGGGCACGCCGTCCGATCTGCGACGCGACCATCCCGGACCAAGAGGAATTACGGTTACTGGTACAGCCGGGGACTTGCACCCCGATTCTCCCAAACACGCAGGAAAACCGCGCATTCGTGCGTCTCCGCACCACCATCTAGGCCATCGATTATTACTGTCAGTATGGTAGCACGCAAAAGGACCCCGCACACAGGCGAAGCCCAAGGTAAAAGCTATGGTTTGCGATAGGAAGGACTGTCGTCGGACCTTGCAAGAACAGCCCGTTTCAAAACTATGCCGGTTTACGGGGCTAATTCAGCACTTCGCAACCATATCTGCCATTTTCGAAAACCAACGACTCATCTACCTGCGGTTTTAAAAGCGCAAATTTCGGTATGCTCGAGGTTCGGCGCTCCAGCCCCGTAAACCGGCATAGTTTTGTTCGGACCAGCCCACGCCGGCGCGACGCAAGGCAAAATGATCCGTTTTCCTCCGTCCCCCAGGGGCCATTAACGCTTGCCGCCGTGACTGTTGCGCCAGATCTCGCGGCCCAGCATCAGCGCCAGCACCAGCGCGCTCACGTAGCCCATAAAGCCAATGACCGGAATACCGAACACAACCGGCTCGATGCGCGCGTAGTACACCACCGACGAGCCGATAAACAGGCCGGCGATCACAATTGCCATCGACATGCGGTCGATAATTCCACCCAGCTGTCGCAGCGCCTTATCGCTGCTCATGATCTGCGTGTTCACCTTAAGCTGGCCGCGCGTGAGCATGCGCGACGCCAAGCCCAGATACTCGGCCGCCTCGAGCGAGCCTTTTGCCGCGCGATAGCTGCTCGCGGCAAGATCGTGCCCCATTTCGCGGACGCGCGCATAGGTGCTCTTCTCGTTTTTGATGTGCGTCTGGATGATCTGGATCATGTTGACATCGGGCATATACTCGGTCAGCAGACCCTCGAGCGTCACCATGCCGCGCGCGAACATCGTCACCACGCTCGGCAGCTCAACGTCGTTTTTGCGCGCCAGATTTAACAGCGAGGTCAAAAACTCGCCGATATCCAGGTCCTTAAGATCGAGCCCTGCAAAGTCGGCGACGATAAAGTCCAAGTCGGACAAAAAGGCCGAATGGTCGAGCTCGGCAGAATCGCCGCGCGTCACGGCAAAGCGCATAAGCGAATCCTTGAGCTTGGGAACGTCGCCTTCGGCCACGGCGAAAATCATGTCCTTGACGATACCGCGGTCGTGACTCGACATGCGCCCGACCATGCCCAGGTCGATAAAGTAGACGATGCCGTCCTTGAGGATGATGTTTCCCGCATGCGGGTCGGCATGGAAAAAGCCGTCGTCGAGCACCTGCGTCGAGTAGTCCTCGACGATCGCGGCGCCAATCTTTTCCAAGTCATAACCCTCGGCCTCAAGGCGCTTGGGGTCGGCAATGGAGATGCCGTCGATGTAGTCCATGACCACGACGTGTTCGGTGCAAAGATCCAAGTAGGATTTGGGACACGAGACGCCATGCACGCTTTTGTGGAAGTCATAGAAATCGTTGAGGTTTTTGGCCTCGGCCAAAAAGTTGGTCTCCTCGCGAAACGAGGTCCACAGCTCTTCGACCACGCCATGCAGGTCCACAAACTGATCAGTGTTGACGAACTTGGAAACGATGCGTACCACCGAGCGAATGATGTCGATGTCCTGAGCCATCACCTGCTGCGCGCCGGGGCGCTGCACCTTAACGGCCACGTCCTCGCCAGTCACCAGACGGGCGCGGTGCACCTGCGCGAGCGACGCGCTACCGAGCGGGTTGGGGTCAATCGCGTCGAATATCTGCCCCAGGCGCTGGCCGTATTCCTCTTCCAAACAGCGGAGCACTACCTCATACGGCACCGGCTCTACGTCGGAGCGCAGACGGCGCAGCTCGTCGCAAAACCGCTGCGGCAAAATCTCGGAGCGGTTAGCCAGAATCTGCCCCATCTTAACGAACATGGGGCCGAGCTCTTCGAGCAGACGACGCAGGCGCACCGGCGTGAGGTTATCCCACACGCGGTACTTTTTGATCAGGCGAACGATCTGACCGATGCGCTCACGACGACCTGCCGGCGTGAGCTGGTATTCCTCGTCCGGCGCCATCGCGTCGGGCTCCTCAGGGACCATATCGACAGCGCGCGGCTTCTTGCGAGCGCCCGAGACGGCGGCATCGACCTCGTCGACAACCGCCGCCTCGTCACCCAAGGGGTCTAGATTGTTGTAATCGGTGGTGGAATCTGCCATCTGCGCTGCTACTCGGCCTCTTCGGCGTCCTCTGCGTCGTCGGGCTCAACGGACTCGACGGGCACCGAGGTCACGTTATCCTCGACCGAATCGACGATGTCGCGCACATGGGCCAAAAAGGCCGTGCGATCGGGGGCGGTCATGACGCGCACGCGGGCGAGGATGAGCTCGTCGAGCACGCGCTGGGCCGCGGTCTCGCCCTGCATGCCCAAGCGCTCGGTAAGGTCGGAGATGGTGCCGCCGGCCTGCTCGAACATGTCGGACACGCTGCGGGCGATATCGGGGGTGCCGGCGTCCTTGCGCACCTGCTCGCCCTTGGCATTGAGGTCGTCGAGGACCTTCTTGCCGCCCTCGACGGCAACGGCGGCGGCACCGAAGCCCACGTTGATGGCACCGTTAACAAGCTGATCGAATTTCATAACCATGGTTGGCTCCAATCGTGAACAACTTCATTGGCCTACTTGTACCCAAGATTGGGCAAACGACACAAAATCGTTTGTCACCGGGATAAAAATCGAGCGAGGCAAAGCCTTTGACGGCGTTTGCCCCGCTCGCTCGTTGCAAGGTTATCTTTACCTTACGTTATCGTTCATCGCGAAGGAATTCTTCATGGCACAGCTCGTGGTGTAGAGCACCTTGCCCAACAGGGCATCGGTCTCCACGCGCACAAGCTCGGCAAAGGCCTCGTTGGCGCGGGCGAGCTCGGCGGGCACCTCGGCCTCGGGCAGTACGGCGACAACGGCGTCAACGTCGTGAATCTGCTTGTGGCCCATGCCGCCGACCTTCTCCTGATAATCCTCGACCGCGCGACCGCACTCATGGAAGCGGACATCGGCCAAGGCGCCAATCAGGCGATTCGCCCAATAGAAATTCTCGGACGTCACGCGAGCCTGCGTGTCGGCATAGTACTCGGGCATGGTCTCGACATTGGCGTACAGCGGCACAAGCGCGTTAAACGAGTTAGAGCCAAACGCCATCCACTGCACGGCGCGATACGCCGGCTGCGCATAGGGGCGCAGCTGCAGCACGGCGAGCTGGCTGTTGCGGTTGATGCCGATGGGACGATAGGCGCCGCGCGTGGCGGGCGTACCCTTGCTGCCGTAGCAGTCGTACTCCGTGCCCTGGTAGTGGCTCGAAAGCACGTACTTGATGTCCTCGAGGGTCACCTTGCGCTCGGGCACGCGGCTCCAGGGAATGTCGTCGCTCTCGGGCGTGTAGTCGGCGTCGGGACCGTCCCACACATCGCTGGGGTTGAGGCAGCGCTGCATGTACCAGGCGCGCGGCGTGTTGTAGACGTGGTCGCTGTCGCTGTGCGAGCCAAAGGCCTCGCGCGGGTTAAAGACCGCGGCGGGACCGTCGCCCTTAACGCCCAGCGTCAGGTCCAGATGCCACTCGGCCATCCAGGAGCGCAGGTCGGACGAGCACATGTGGTCGACCTGCGCGCCCTCGGCGTCGTCCAGGTCAAAGCTGTCGATACCCAGCTGGTTGGGCATGGTCACATAGGCGTCGTCGGGTACGCGCTTGGCAATCCAGTGGTGGCCGCCGATGGTCTCGAGCCACCAGATCTCGTCAACGTCACTAAAGGCGATGCCGTTGTTCTCGTAGGTGCCGTAGCGCTCGAGCAGCTCACCCAGAATACGCACACCGTCGCGGGCGGATTTGGCGTATGGCAGCACCAGGGTCACCATATCCTCCTCGCCCAAACCGCCGGGCTGCGCCGGCACATAGCCGTCCTCGCCCTCGTTACCCTTGGCGGGCACGAAATCCACGAGCGGATCGGCGCCGCGGACGCGCTCGTTGGTGGTGAGCGTCTCGGTTGCGGACATGCCAACATTGAGCTCGTTGAAACCGGCCTCGGCCCAAATGCCATGACCCGGGACAACGTCGGGGACGCTTGTGTAACGCATGGGATTGTCGGGCAGCTCAACGGTCAGGTGGCTCAGGACACTCGTGTAGACACGCGGCTGCTCGTCGGGATGCACTACGCGCATGCGCTTGGGCTCAAATACCCCATTGGGCGAGTCCTCGTTGCGGGCAACCAGCGTCGACCCGTCATAGCTCGCGTTCTTACCGACCAAAATCGTTGTGCACGGCATGCGCATCCTCCTTGAGCGAAAAAATCAAACGGCAATAGTGTATCGCTTTGGTGCAAAAAGGGCGAAACCACGGCCTCGGCAGCCCCCGTGGTCAAAAGCCTATTTCGATGTACGCTCGGCCGCTTCGATCACGTGTTTGGCGAGAATCGCGGTGGTCACAGCCCCCACGCCGCCCGGCACGGGTGTGATGGCGTTAACGATCGGCTCCGCAGCATCAAAATCGACGTCGCCGACCAGCTTGCCAGCGGCCTCGTCCCAGTTAATGCCCACATCGATGATCGTCTGACCCTCGCGAACCGCATCCGCGCCAATCGTGCGCGCGCGTCCAACGGCCGCAACCACTACATCAGCCGCACGACACTCGGCAACAAGGTCGCGCGTATGCGTATGGCACGTCGTCACCGTGGCATTGCGAGCCGTAAGCATGGCGGCAACGGGACGGCCAATCACCAGAGACCGACCGACGACCGCGACCTTGGCCCCATCCAGCTCAACACCGTAATGGTCCAGCAACGCCAACACGGCCTCGGCCGTGCAAGGAGCAAAGCCCTCGCCTCGCCCCGAAAGCGTGGTAAGTAGCGAAGCCGGCGTCATGGAGTCGACATCCTTGGCGGGATCGAGTGCCGCGGCAACCGCATCCTCGTCAAGCCCAGCGGGCAGCGGGCGAAACACTAGGCACCCATGAACGGCGGGGTCGGCATTGATGTCCTTAATAGCCGCCAGCAGCTCATCCTGCGAAGCATCGGCGGGAAGCAAAACGCGGCGAGCATCGATGCCAGCCTTTTCACAGCGCTTGAGGGCGCCGCGCTCGTATGATAGATCGTCCTCGCGCTCGCCCACACGAACGATGGCCAGCGTCGGCACAACGCCGCGTTCGCGCAGGACGGCGCAGCGAGCAGCGAGTTCCTCGGTCAAGGCACGGGCAACGGGAGCACCCTTGAGCAGCTCTGCCATGGCTATCCCCTCTTCCTGGCTGCGTCGGCGGCGCGGCGCGCCAGCGCATCGGCGCGCGGCAGCCACGTATCCAACAGATCATCGCACGCTGCCTCGAGCTCCTCGGCGCGCGCCCGGTCTTTCATAGATGTGGTGTTGGCAAAGAGCGTCAGGCTCGCACCCTGCATGGCGGCGCGGCAGAACACGGCACCGCACGCCACGTCGGACAGCAGCTGGCGCGAACCCTTATCGGCCATGTCCTCGAGCAGCGCCAGCGCGCGCCCGCAGGCATCCATAATGCGATACGGTGGCATAGCCGCCACGTGCAGCGCATCCTGAATCGCAGCCGGTCGAGCCGGATCGTCACGCGGAATACCGTACGCCGCGGACACCTGCCCGTAGGCACGAACGTCCTCGGCGACCAGGTCCACAAGTTCCTGCGCCAACTCATCCGCCCGGGCAAACGCGTGCGCCAAATCGTCCGCTCGATCGGCAAGCGCAGGGTTCGTCGCCCCGTAGCGCGCGACCATCCCGCAAAGCGAGGCGCCCAGCGCGCCCACAAAGGCGCTCGCGCTACCGCCGCCGGGAACCGGCTCGCGCGCGGCAAGTGCCTCGGCAAATCCGCGACAGGTTTTATCCATCATCTCTTGGCTCATACGCACGCACCTTCAAGTCATATAGATCGGTCGGGCGGCAACCGCCGGCCAACTGTATCGATCAAGTAATGGTGCTAAGTCTAGCCCATAAGCACATGAGCGTCAGCGAACCTGGCCATCGCGGATTTCTATGACACACGATAGGCGTCGGCACCGCAAGCATGGGACACATGGCCCACCCGCGCGAGCCGCCCGCGCGTACAGTAAAGGCAGGTAATCCATGGGCGGTTACAGATCGAGGAGACACGATCATGAAAAACTTTCTTATGCCGGTAGCCGACGAACGCGAGGATGCCGGAACCACCCTAAATGTGGCAACAGTACGAAAACGGCAGGCACCCCAACACGTCCGCCCGCCGATTTATTGCGCCGCGCAGACAATTAAACCGGCTTCTTTAAACGTCTGGGCAGTATAGTGGCCACAACGAGCGCGCAGCCGCACCCTGCGAATGGAGGAGTTATGACCGAACATCACGCCATCAGTCGCCGAGCGTTTACGCTGGGCCTTGGACTTGCAGCGTTGTCGCCTCTGGCAAGCCTGCCCGAAACCGCCATGCTGGGCATTAGTCCGCGGACAGCCTTTGCGGACGGCACGGCCGATCCAGCGGCCAGCCTCGACAAGTTCGTCATTCGCCTTCGCCCCGCGGGCTATTTTCGCACCGCGAGCGTCAACGAAGACGGCAACGTCATCGGCAACGTCTGCCACCTATTTAATGACGGAACGTCCAGCAAGCTCATCCTTGAGCACGTAGCGACCGATACAGATAATACAAAATGGTATGCCATCCGCACCCTGCTCAATTTCGAAGAGCACAAGAAGACGGGCTACAGCATTTGGTCGGTCGATGGCGACTCGGACGAAGATGGAAAGGTCATCCACGTATGGAGTGGCGAGCATGACGACAAGCCCAGCCGCTCTTTTGCGTTCGACCGCCAGCAAGACGGAACCTACATCATCCGAGACCGCACAAACGAGGACAAAGACTTTAATTACCTGGCCATAGAAAAGGACGGCAAAGACCAAGACGACAACAAGATCTGCCACAAGAGGACGAGCATTCCGTGGGAACTCGAACTTGTCGGTTACGACATGGGCGAGACCAATGCCACAGTTAGCAGCATCGACTGGACCACGTATAGCAGCTACATCGACGGACCATGTTGGATGAGCCACGTCGACGACAACAAGTACCTCGACGAGCTGAGCATCCCGGGCACGCATGATACGAGCACCTGCAGCGTCGACAACGACACCGAGCCCCAAACCTCGCTTGTAAAGTGCCAGCAGGATTACATACCCACGCAGTTGCTCGAAGGCATTCGCTATTTTGATATCCGACTCGGAAAGAACAACGAGCACGACAACCCCGGTATCGTCCATGGAGGATGCTACCTGTTCAAAAAAAACGGGCACTATATGCAGCTCTCCGATGTCATCGGTTACTTCAAAACATTTTTGAACGAACACTCGTCAGAAGCGCTCATCATGCTTGTGTCACGAGGCAACAACGAAGCCACCGACGAAAGTGCTACGACGGCTTTCGCCAAGGTTATGGACGATAATCCCAATCTGTTCTACACGTCGAGCCACGTTCCCACACTGGGCGACGCGCGCGGAAAGATCGTCCTGCTGCGTCGATTTGGACTCGCCGGCAGCAGCGCAAACGGCCGCACGTGGGGCCTCGACCTCACCGAATGGGACAAAAAAATCGCAGCACACTCCGACAGCTCCTCTATGTGTCTCGTCCAAGACGTGCGAGGCTTTGAGACTACGGGCAATGCGGGCGACAAAGAGCCCTATTGCACAAAGGTATATGCCCAAGACCATTACAGCTGCACGGGATCCAGTAAGATAGCATGGGTCGATAGCGCCCTGAAGGCAGCGTCCGAACTCAAGCGCAACACCGTAGATATCACTGCCGCGGATGGAACAACGATGCAGGCAACGGAGCGCTGCTGGTCTATCAACTACACCAGCTGCACGCAAAACAACCCTTTTACCGCAGCGCGAGTGGTCAACGAGCATCTGTACAAGAGCCCGTACATCAATCCCGACGGCACCGAGGAAACAGAGCCAGATTACCTCAAGCACATTGGCATCATCGCATCCGACTTTGTTGATGCAGCGCTGGCCCGGAGCATCTATCAGCGCAATTACGATACGGAGCACAAGCAGACGGCTTCGTACCACCTCCCGACCCGCATGCGCATGACGTACGGCGACTCGCTGAGCGATGCCTCGCTCCAGGATGGCAAGACCGCTGGCGAGGGCTATTTCCGCCTCGTCGACAGCAGCAACGTACTCAACGTGGCGGCTTCGGGCCATGTGTTTGAAATCGTATATGTGGATGTCGACGCCTTGGGCAACAAGACCGTTACGGCGCTGCGGGGCTCCGTGCCCATCGATATCGATCCGCGCGCGTTGACACCCCATTTTAAGGGGCTCGAGGGCCTTAAGGCCGGCGAGGACGTGCGCGCCAAGATTACGGCATCACTCGAGGGCAAGCTCGAAAACGATGCCTGCACCGCCCAACTCGAGTTTATGCACGATGCAAACGGCGCTCCGGGAACAGCGATGGCCGAGGGTGAGGCATTTGCCGCGGGAACGTACTGGGTGCGTGCGAAAAAAGACCTGTTGGGCGACGCGGCGCAGAACTACACGCTCGCCAGCGACGGAGCCGCAAGCTTTACCGTAGCGGCCTCGGACAGTGCAGGCGGCGCCGGCGCCAACGCGGGCAGCGCGAACAAGAACGGTAAGGGCAACAAGGGCAAGGGCTCGGGCGGAAAGCTCGCCGACACGGGCGACGGCTCTGGCATTGCCGCCGGGCTCGCTGCCGCCGCCATAGCTACAACGGTCGCCGGCGCAGCAATGCTTGTCAACGACCGCGAAGACAGCGAAGGCGCTAGCGAATAGGCAAGCCGACCGTTTGGACACATCGACTCAATCGGGGGCGCAGAATACCGTTCTGCGCCCCTAGCTTTTGCAGATGAGTGAGCAGCGTGTCCAGCGCACTCACAGGTCGAGCGCTCAGCCGCTGCGTCGTCCAATGCACAGCCGCAATTTTAGCCCGAACGTCGCTATCGGCTACATCACCGAGTTCGGCACGTTCACGAGTTCCTGAGCCTGGGAATGACTGCTCAGCCTGTGGGAACAGGCGGTCAGCAACCTATTACGGAGGAGCACGCGCTTACCCTTGACCCTGTTGACACCCGTAATGTCCTTGAGGTAGACGATCTTGGTATGGGTACCGAGGAAGTTGTTCTTCACGACCGCCTCGATACGATTGGGATAGATGCTTATTCCTTTGAAAACGCCGGCACCCTTATCGTGAAACAGCACGTGTTGTTATCCACGCGCGCCACCCCATGGAGTTCGATAAAACCATCTCTATGGCCACATTTTAACCACCGCAAACCCTTTTCGCGGTCGCGCGCAGAACACCAAATCGTGTCCGCACGAGGCTTTAAACTAGAGCCAATAAAGGTGTTTGATTCGCTTGGTGAGCTCTTAGGATGTTCCTCAAATCGCCGGCATCGGAGGAGGTCTTGCATGGTTTACGTATGGGAATCCGAGTTCTTTGATTCGGACGGCATGGTCGATGCCGTGCCATGTGGCTCGCTGGGCGGAGAAGGAACGTTTGGCTCCGACCTAAACGACGCTGTCGAAAGCGCCGCCGATTTTCTCGCATGTATGGTCGACGATCACCTAATGGGCGGCGTCGACCTGCCTGCGCCGGACTTTGGCCACGAGCCGCAGCACGGTGGCAAGATTATCGCCGTGGCCGTCAGTCGCGAACTCGGCGACATCCCCGCCGTCACCGCAGCGGATGCCGCTCGTATGCTCGGTGTTAGCTCAGCACGGGTATCGCAACTGATAAATGCAGGACTGTTGGATTCATGGAAGGATGGCACCAAGCGCATGGTGTCCAAAGCTTCCATCGAGGCACGACTCGCCGGCACCCCAAAGGCAGGACGTCCGAAAGAAATGCCTGTTGCCGCGTAAAGAGACGTCTATGCATACCATTTTGACATATTGACCATTGAGTTCTCTCGATTCGCTACGCACCGCGTCGCGAATCGAGCTGGACATATTGCCGCTGATTGCCGCGCATCTCCAATCCGAAGTGTAAGAGGAGTTTTCCATGACAGACAGACCGAAAACAACACTGCGCGACTGCATCTACGGACTTGCCGTCGGCGACGCGCTGGGCGTTCCATACGAGTTTATGCCTCGCGGCACGTTCGAATGCATGGACATGATCGGCTACGGCACGCATGGGCAACCCGCCGGCACCTGGAGCGACGACACATCTATGACGCTTGCTACCTGTGACTCGATTAGGGAGCTCGGACATATCGACACCGCGGACATGCGCGACAAGTTCGTAGACTGGATTGCCCGTGGCGAATATACGATCGACGGTGTTTTCGATTACGGCGGCACGACCGCCCGCGCCTTGCGTACCGGCAAAGGAGGCTCCGGAGAGCGCGACAACGGCAACGGTTCGCTCATGCGCATCGCGCCCCTGGCGTTTGTCGACGCGACGGACGAAGAGATCTGCGAGGTCTCCGCGATAACGCACGCTCACAGAACGTCAACTGAGTCATGCATCATATTTGTTGAGCTGATGAGAGACGTGCTGAGCGGCGCACTCCCCTCGTGGGCGCTGCAGCTGAAAAGCGCGCCCGAGCACGAAATCAGATCCGGCGGTTTCGTGCGCGACACACTTAAGGCAGCCACCTGGTGCTTCGTCAACACCAGCAGCTACGAAGACTGCGTGCTTGCCGCCGTCAACCTGGGCGACGACACCGACACCACCGCAGCCGTCGCAGGTGCCCTCGCCGGCACGGCATACGGTATCGAGGCCGTCCCGCAGGAATGGGTCGACACCCTGCGCGGTAAAGAGCTGATTGAGAACTGCTTGTTTTAGGGCGCGTCGGCAGCAGAAGCAAGCCAGGAGGCATCATGGAGAGGAAGATCGCGAATATCGCTGAGTTCCAAATGGACGAAAACGAGACCCCAATGCTCCCGGCGGGGCTGAGGGAGGAAGGAAACCTATACGTCCTCCCCGACGGGCGTTACCTCCCCTGCGGGGTCTACCGAACCGAAGGTGGCAGCTCACTCATTTATGAGCCATCCGGGCTCAGCTCCTTCGGGCAGATGCTTGCTCAATTCAATGAGCGCTAGAGGTTTGATTGCCCGTTAGATCGACACTGCTCCAAACCATGGGATGGGTAGCGAAGGGAGTCATAGAAAAGGGTCGGTTGCAGCCGGCCCTTTAGACATTAGCTCCTGCGTTGCCCGCGTCTCCGAAGTTTAAGCGCTGAGGAGCGGGTTCCGCGGCACACCTTGATTTTACCCGGTGGGGCGGCTCTTTTGCAGCCGTCCCACCGTTTATTTAGATCTACTACGACGGACAGCTCGCACTACTGCGTACTGTCCCGTACCACTCCCCTACTTACCAAATATCGCGCCAAACAAACCCTTGCGCTTGGACTTCTCTTCTCGGTAGGAGCCCTCGGCCACCGCTGCCGCCTGACGCGGCTGCTCGCCACCTCCACGGCGCACGATCTGGTACAGAAACGGCGATTTAACGTATTTGACCTCGATGGGCGTGGCGTGCACGGTGCTTTCGCTCGACAGCATCACGTTGGGATTGAGCGGTGCCACCACATGTGTCTCGCGCTTATCGCTAAACACCACCGCGGCCGCGCGGCCCGTCTGGCCGTTTACGGCAATGCGCACCTGCTCGCCTTCGCGGCTGTCCGTTGCCGGACGATCGACAAAGTAGACCGGCACCATCACCAGACCGTCCTTATGCTTGCGGGCCTTGTGCGCCCACGTGCGGATACTCTTTTTATTGAGCCCCAGCACCGCCTCGGCATCGTTGCCGGCAATGTCGAGCGCCAACTTATCAATGACCACCTGGTCCTTGGTAGACGCATCGACGGAGACAACGCGGAAGTCGCCTTCCTGCATGGCGGGATCGAACGGCCCAACCTTGGCAAAGTCCCACGGCTCCAAAATGCCCATAAGACGAACGTCCAGGTAGTTTGCCCGCGGATATGCCCAGTCGAGCACCTCGTAGTACACCAAGGTCTCCTTGCTCAGCCCCTTGCCCGGGAAGGACGCCATCATGCGCAAATCCGCGAGCGCCATGGGAAAGTAGAAGAGCATCATGTCGTTTTGGATCGCGTCTTCTACATCGTGACCGGCAAAGGCTTCCGCATACTGGCGCACCAGCTGCAGCGCGTTGGCACGTGCCTGCTGCGGCGAGATTTCACAGGGAATACCCTGCTCGGGTACATACTCCGCACCAACGCCCATGGTCAGGCGCTTGCTAAAGGTACCGGGCTTGAGTAGGTCTGCAACGCCGATCTTATTGCCGCAGGACGGGCATTCAAACACGCGCTGCGTGGACTCGCCTTCGAAGGATGCGCCACAGAAGGGGCACGGGATGCTCACGTGCGTGGCCTCCTGGAACTCCTGCGCCGTGCCGCGGTCCTCCCACAGTAGATGCTCCAGAACCGACTGGTTGCGCCAGTGCGCATGAAAGAAATACCAGTCGGGGTCCACCGGGCGCTCGAGCTGCGACACATGGGTGAGCTTAAGCAACCCATCGACAACCGTCAGCGGCGCATGGCGAATGCCCAGCGCGCTCTTGGGCTCCCCCGCATCGGCCTGCCACGGAACGACCGTGCCGCAATAGGCGCACTCAAAGCTGCGTTGAGCCTGGTGTGAGTACATGGGACCGCCGCAGTTTTGGCATTTAATGGCAAACATCTCGTCCATGGATACGTCCTCCTTTACGCAGGGGCTGTCGACATTAAGTATGTCGAGCAGGCAGGCACAAGCCCATACCCATGTGGCCCAAAATGGAGCACCCGGTCGGACAAGAAGCCCCGCTCGTTAGCTCCAGCAGACCATTGCTGCATTTTCTGAGCATCGGCGCACGGCGCGCCCATGCGAGCTACACTATCCCCTTAAACGAGGATGCGAGGAGGTACGCCATGCTATTTGTAAATCGGCTGGTACATACACTTGTTCCCGGCAGCAAGGGCGAGCCGGTCGATGCATCTTGTCGCACCAACGCGGGCTTTGCCGCAAGCCTCATCTGCATTGGCCTCAACATTACCCTGTGCTTGGCCAAGGGCATCGCGGGTCTGCTCGCCGGCTCTGTCTCACTTGTCGCCGACGCCTTTAATAACCTCTCCGACGCCTCGAGCAACATTGTGAGCTTGCTCGGGTTCCGCCTTGCCAGCCGCCCGGCAGACGAAGGCCACCCCTATGGCCACGGCCGTTACGAATACCTCGCCGGCTTGTTTGTCGCCGTCCTCGTTTGTGCCGTCGGCATCAACCTGGTGCTCGAGTCCATTACCAAGATCATCAAGCCCTCCCCCACCGCCTACACGCTGGTCTCCCTAGCAGCCCTCGTCTTGTCCATGCTCGTCAAATTATGGATGGCCGCATTCAACCGCGCGCTGGGCGACCGCATCGACTCGGAGACGCTCATCGCCACGGCGCAGGACTCCAAAAACGACGTCATCACCTCGGGCTCGGTCTTGGCGGCGGCGCTTATTTCGCAGACGACCGGCTTTGACCTCGATGGCTGGGCAGGCCTGGGTGTGGGCATCTTCATTTGCATCAGCGGCATGGGCCTGGTGCGCGACGCCATCAGCCCGCTGTTGGGACAAGCGCCCGACCCCAAGCTCGTCCAGGAAATCCGCGACAGGATCATGTCGTACCCCCAGGTCTTGGGCACACACGACCTCATGGTGCACGACTACGGCCCCGGCCGTCAGTTTGCCAGCGCACACGTGGAAATGCCCGGCGAGGGCGATGCCTTTGAGCACCACGAGATCCTGGACGCCATCGAACACGATATTAAACGCCAGATGGGCATCGACATCACGCTGCACTGCGACCCCATCGCCACCACCGGCGACGACCTGCGCGGCTGGGTCAAGCGTGGCGTCATACAGATCGATCCCGCGCTCTCCATCCATGACCTGCACGAGCACGATGGCTTTGTGTCATTTGACCTGGTGCGTCCCGACGGCTTTCGCATCTCCGACGACGAGCTGTTGGAGCGCGTAACGCATATCGTGCACGAGCGCAGGCCCGATGCATCATGCGTTGTCACGTTTGACTCGGGCTTTAGCTCGCCCGACCGTCCGGCAGAACAGCTGTAATCGACAGCAAAACGGGACGCAGGACCGCCGACCAACGCGCCCATGCGCCCGGTCACGCGATCCTACGTCCCGTTTTTGTTTGCACCGCTAAGGCTCTAGCCGCTCGGCCGCTAGTTTCCCTGCGCGCCCAAAATGCCGTTTTGCAGGGCATCCCAGGCGTTCGTTGCCATATCACCCAGATTCTGAGCAGTATCACCGAGGTTCTGGGCTGTGTCGCCCAGCTCTTGGGCCTTATCCCCAAGCTCCTGCGCCTTGTTGCTCAGGTCCTCCAGCGTGTTAGAGCTCGAGCTGTCCGTGGCGCCTTGATCAGCGGACGCATTGCCCGACGAGCCGT
Organism: Collinsella sp. HCP3S3_D1; assembly: GCF_052064015.1. Taxonomy (NCBI): domain Bacteria; kingdom Bacillati; phylum Actinomycetota; class Coriobacteriia; order Coriobacteriales; family Coriobacteriaceae; genus Collinsella; species Collinsella sp. HCP3S3_D1. The sequence goes on along the minus strand of NZ_JBQHWK010000004.1, from coordinate 77,790 downwards.
CCTTGCGCGAGAGCTGAATCTCAAGGTTGCCGTCACCGTTGTAGTAGGCAGATGTGACGACCCAGTTGGCATCGACGACGGGCGTCGAGCCGTCGTCGGTCAGGATCACAGCGTTCGAAAGGTCGGCCCCGCGCGACTTGAGGAGCTTCTTGGCGTTTGACCAGTACTGACCCGGGATATCGCTCAGGTCGACGGTGCCGGACTGGGCAGTCTCGGTCTGCTCGGCCGTGGTATCAGTCGTGGCGCCCCGCTTGTTGAGCATGCCCGACACAATGGCGAACACAACCGACAAGGCAAAGAAGATCGCCAGCACGATGAGGATCTTCTTAATCACGCTCGACGAACGCGAAGGCTTCTTCTCCTCGTCCTCGCCATACTGGGGGATGGACTTGGGATACTCACGATACGGCTCGCGCGCGTATCGGTCGTGCGACTCGTAGCGCGGCTGTGCCGTGCGCGGCATATACGTCGTCTGCTGGGGCTGCGGAATGGGATTTTGCGGCAGGTTGTTATAGGCATCTGCCGCCGCATTGCCATACGGGTCCGGCGTCGCGTTGCCATACGAGTCCTGCGGTGCATAATCAAACGGATCCCGTGGTGTATCGCCATAGCCCATAACTCGTGTGGGTTCGGCAGACATCTGTGTCGCATCGGGGACAGCATTGCCGGGATTCGGCACGATACGGGTCGTGTCGGCGCTACCGCCGGCCTGTGCGGAGCCATATCCGCTCATCACAGTCGTCTTGTCCTGGTCCATGCAACGATTCCTTTCCGTCGCCCGTAAGCATCAAGTTATCCATGCATTCTACCCGCGCAAAAGCCTATGATGGACAAAGCCCGCCGGTATCTACAAGACATGCGCGGCCGACGGTCACAAGCGAATCGAGGATATGTCATGGCAAAAAGCAAGCTCATCAAGGACACGACGCGTGCCGAGCGTGAGGAGATCATCAAGCTAGCGCTCGCTGGCTGCGGCAACGGCAGTTGCGACAACTGCGGAAGCTGCAGCTTGGGAGCCGGCGATCCATATGGCACCTACCAGCCCTACATTGACGGTGAGATGGAAATCGCCGATATCAACATGATGGTCGCCGAGCGCAACGCCAAACTCTTCGGCCTCCAGCGCGGCTAACGACCTCTTCTTGGGCTGTGAACCATAAAATGCGCCCATCTACTACGTTTAACCCAAGGGTACCAACATATCCTTGTTGAACTTGGCGACACCTATACCCTGGCCCTTTACCTGAGGATAGGTCCACGTAGCCGTGATCTGGCACGTGTCATCGGGGGACGGGTCCAGCGGGCCTTCGCCAACCGCAGCCGTAAAGTCAACATCCTGCGTAGCAGAGACGGCTTCGTAGCCCACCTGCGCACTGTCATCGTCCTTCGACTTCAGCTGCTCCAGCGTCGTGGCCACCGTTGCGATGGTGCTGGCCACGCTCTCCTCGGTGCTGGTAAGCACGGCGCTCAGCTCGGACACTTCACCTCATTGACCCAACAGCCACAAAATGATCCGTAATCCTTCCGTCCCCAAGGGATCAAAAAGCCCCGCCGGGCCTTGGTAGGCGCGGCGGGGCGGGCAAGCGGCTATGAGCAGCAGGCTTAGAACAGGCCGGTGATGTTGCCGTCGTTGTCGACGTCGATGTTCTCGGCCGCGGGAACCTTGGGTAGACCCGGCATGGTCAGAACGCTGCCGGTCAGCGCGACCACAAAGTGGGCACCGGCGGAAACCTTGAGCTCGCGCACGGTGATGCGGAAGCCCTCGGGTGCGCCCAGAGCCTTGGCGTTATCGCTAAAGCTGTACTGGGTCTTGGCGACGCACACCGGCAGGTTACCAAAGCCGTTCTCGCGCAGCTCGGCGAGCTGGCGCTTGGCAGCCGGCGTAAAGTCGACGCCATCGGCGCGGTAGACCTTGGTGGCAACGGCCTCCAGGGCGTCGGCCACATCGGCACCGTCCTCGTAGGCAAACTTGAGCTCGCTCGGCTGCTCAATCAGGCGCATGACCTCATCGGCCAGGTCGAGCGCACCCTCGCCGCCCTTAGCCCAAACCTCGGACAGCTTAACGTTGACGCCGAGCTTCTGGCACTCGGACTCGATGAGCGCAAGTTCGGCCTCGGTGTCCGTCGGGAAGCGGTTGATGGCGACCACGCAGGGAAGACCATAGACGTTCTGGATGTTGTCGACGTGGCGCAGCAGGTTGGGCATGCCGGCCTTAAGGGCCTCGAGGTTCTCGTCGTTGAGGTCGGCCTTGGCAACGCCGCCGTTGTACTTAAGCGCGCGGGCAGTGGCGACGACCACGACGGCGCTGGGACGAACGCCCGTCATGCGGCACTTGATGTCCAGGAACTTCTCGGCACCAAGGTCGGCGCCAAAGCCGGCCTCGGTAATCGCAACGTCGCCAAAACGCATGGCCATGCGGGTGGCCATGATGGAGTTGCAGCCGTGGGCGATATTGGCGAAGGGGCCGCCGTGGACAAACGCGGGCGTGCCCTCGAGCGTCTGCACCAGGTTGGGCTTGAGCGCATCCTTAAGCAGCGCGGCCATGGCGCCCTGAGCCTTGAGGTCGCGGGCGCGGACGGGCTCGCCGGCATAGCTGTAGCCGACGACGATCTCGCCCAAGCGCTCTTTGAGATCGTTGATACTCGTGGACAGGCACAGAATCGCCATGACCTCGGAGGCAACGGTGATATCGAAGCCGTCCTCGCGCGGCACGCCCTGGGCCTTGCCGCCAATGCCATCGATAACATGGCGCAGTTGACGGTCGTTCATGTCGACGACGCGCTTCCAGGTGATGCGCTTAACATCGATGCCGAGCTGGTTGCCCTGCTGAATATGGTTGTCGAGCATGGCGGCCAGCAGGTTGTTGGCGGCACCGATAGCGTGGAAGTCTCCGGTAAAGTGCAGGTTGATGTCCTCCATGGGGATGACCTGGGCCCAGCCGCCGCCGGCGGCACCGCCCTTTACGCCAAAGACGGGACCGAGCGAAGGTTCGCGCAGGGCCACGGCGCTCTTGACGCCGCGACGACGCAGGCCATCGGCCAGACCGATGGTCGTGGTGGTCTTGCCCTCGCCCGCAGGCGTGGGATTGATAGCGGTCACAAGGACAAGCTTGGCCTGGTGATCGGTCGGCTCGTTGAGCAGGGAATAGTCGACCTTAGCCTTGTCGAAGCCGTACGGAATCAGGTGCTTAACGTCGACGCCGGCGTTCTTGGCCACCTCGGTAATAGGTAGCGGCGTAACAGAACGTGCGATTTCGATGTCAGTAGGCATGGGCGGTCCTTTCGTTACCGGATGAGAAAAAGACCAATTCAGCATAGCACGGGCGCGCGATAGTAAAACGCCCATAACCGATGAACGGCGATATGTTTATCCAATGCCCAGCGATAGCCTACAGACCAGCCAAAACAAAGCGCCCTAAACGGTAGGTTCAATCCCCAAGTGCTCAAAGGTGCGCAGGGTTGCCTGGCGACCCTGCGGTGTGCGAATCATCAAGCCGCACTGCAACAGGTAGGGTTCGTAGACATCTTCGAGCGTACCCGGATCCTCGCCCACCGCGCTGGCAAGGGTCGTCAGGCCCACGGCACGGCCGGAGAACGTCTTGGCGAGCGTCTCCAAGATGCGAATGTCCATCCAGTCCAGACCAAGCTCATCAATCTCAAAGAACTCGAGCGCCTGACGGCAGATATCAAGCTCAATAGGACCGTTGCCGCGCACCTGGGCGTAATCGCGCACGCGCTTGAGCAAGCGGTTGGCAAGACGTGGCGTGCCACGCGAGCGTGAGCCGATCTCGAGCGCGCTCGGATGGTCTATTGTCACGCCCAAAATGGTTGCCGAGCGCGTCACAATCTGGGCAAGCTCCTCGACCGTGTAGTAGTCCAGGCGATACGAAATACCAAAACGGTCGCGCAGCGGGCCGGTCAGCATACCCGAGCGGGTCGTTGCCGCCACCAGCGTAAACTTGGGGATATCCAGGCGAATCGAGCGCGCCGCCGGACCTTTGCCAATCACGATATCGAGCGCAAAGTCCTCCATCGCGGGATACAGGACTTCCTCGACCGAACGGTTGAGGCGGTGGATCTCGTCGATAAACAGCACGTCACCCGGCTGCAAGTTGGTAAGGATGGCCGCCAGGTCGCCGGTGCGCGCGATGGCTGGGCCACTCGTCGTCTTAATCTGAGCGCCCAGCTCGTTGGCGATAACGGTGGCCAGCGTGGTCTTGCCCAGACCCGGAGGGCCCGAGAAGATCACGTGGTCGAGCGTCTCGCCACGGCTCTGCGCCGCCTCGATCAGCACGCGAAGGCTCTGCTTGATATGCTCCTGACCGCAGTAGTCGTCCAGGCGCTGGGGACGCAGGGTACGGTCGACATCGAGGTCCTCGGGCGTTAGCTCCGAGCCCACCATGCGCTCACCGTGCGCCATGGATGCCGCCGGCGAGCTGCCGGGCGTCGCCCACAGGTCCTGAGAGTCATCGGCTTCCCACATCACGCATCCATTCCGAGTCGCTTAAGCGCCGCGCCGAGCAGATCCTCGACACGCATATCCTGCCCATCATACCCGCTCAGAGCGACATCGGCCTCCTGCGGGCTAAAGCCCATGGAAAGGAGTGCCGCGCGGGCATCATCGATGGCCGAGGGAGCGGCAGCGGGCACGGGCATCGCAACCTGTCCGGGAATCACGTCGACCGGCACAAAGCCCTTATCCTTGGCAAAGGTACTCTTGAGCTCCAGAATGAGGCGCTGAGCTGTCTTTTTACCCACACCGGGCACCTTAGCCATGCCCTTGTCGTCCTCGGCCATCACCAGCGAATACAGCTGCCCTACGGTATAGGTGGAAAGCACGGCGAGCGCCAAGCGCGGGCCAACGCCCGAGACGGACACGAGCCGGTCGAACATTGTGCGCTCATCCTTTGAGGAAAATCCGAAAAGTGTCATGGCGTCCTCGCGCACCTGCATGCGCGTGTAGAGGCGGACCTCGCCGCCGGGCGTCGGCAACGTGGCCGCAGTGCTGCCCGAGATGCCGAGCTCAAAGCCCACGCCCGACACATCGACGACAGCAGAGCTCATCGTGGCCTCGACAAGCGTTCCGTGGAGCTGGGAGATCATCAGTATCCGGTTCCTCTCTGTTGATAGAACTCGCCGCCGGTAAGCGCGCGGGTGCGGCTGAGGTTAACGTGACAGATGGCGCAGGCCAGGGCATCGGCGGCATGGTCGGGGTGCGGGTCGTGATCGAGCTGCGTAAGCGTGCGCACCATGTAGGCGACCTGTCGCTTATCTGCGGCGCCGGTGCCCACAACAGCCTGCTTAATCTGCATAGGCGTGTATTCGCCAATCTCGAGCGCGCACTCCGAAAGCGCCACAAGCGCAGCGCCGCGGGCATGCGCCGTGGGGATGGCCGAACGAACGTTGGCGCCAAAGTAGATGCTCTCGATAGCAGCGGTATCGGGACGATAGCGTTCGACAACGCCCTTGAGGTCGCGGGCGATATGCGACAGGCGCACCGCGAGCGGGCTGCCCGCACTGGTCTCGATGCAGCCATAGGCACGACAGCGAACCTCGCCACGTCTCTCCTCGATAATCCCCCACCCCGTATGGGCCAAACCAGGGTCGATACCCAAGATAACCAAGCCAACCTCCCCTCGCCACAAGCGCAGCGCAAGGCAAGGCCCCACGCACTATTCACGAACGTCTGTTCTAGAATAACACAACAGGGCCAAGATGCTTAGTTAAAGCATCGGGGTTGGGAGCGAATCCTATCCCCAGTTTAGTTCTGCGAGAAAAAAGGAAACTGACGGGGATCCACCGGCGGATGTGGCATCGGCGTGCCCTGGGGCCCGCCCTGCGGTCCGCCCTGGCCGCCCATCATCCTTTCGATGGCGTCCTGGACCTCGCCCTCGAACTTTTTCATTCCCTCGTGCAAACGACGCTGACCGTCCTCAGAGCGCAGCTCCTCCATCTGCTCGGGCGAAATACCCAACAGCTCACCCAACAGACCCATCATCTCACCGCGCATGCGATCGCCCGTATCGCTATCGGCAAAGCGGCGCACTTCGGCGCGCGCCAGTGAATCAACCGTCATGCGCTCCTTGCCGTTGAGCCCCAAATCGGACCACGCAAGCATGTACGGCCAAGCGCGCTCGGCAAACGAACGGGCCGAAACGATCGGCGCCGTCGGCAACATGCGACGGGCAGCCTCACCCTGTCGAACGAGCATCAGCAGCAGCGAGCAGGCCTCAGGCTTGCCAGCGGCCATCGGGATGTCGTCGAAAGATCGATTGCGGTCCACGTGCGCCTCGAGCGCGCCATCGACCTCACCCGGCTCAAGCCCGCCGAGCAGCTGTGCCGCGCGGTCGAGCATATCGACCGGACCGTCGAGCGTCGAGAGCGCCTGCGCCAGCACTCGCTCCATACAATCTTCCACCGCGTTGAGCGTCACGAGCTCTTGGGGCACCACGGCAGACGTGCGGTTGCGCACGCGCGCCACAAACTCAAGCGTCGACAGGTACACATCGCCAAAGGGCGCAAAGTCGCCCTGGTAGCCGCCGGACAGTGCGGGCGCCGCTAGCGCGTACTCGGTCTTGGAGAGCGGGCTCAACGCCATGGCGCCCAGCTCGAGCGCCGTGTCCTCCAACATCAGGTCCAGCGCACGCGAGCGCAGACGCTCGGCATCGCCCGCCGACACGTCGCGATCGAGCACACGCGCCGCATCCGGTGCATCGCGCTCGACGGTGCGAATGTGCAGGCGCTCGGCAATCGCGCGGACGGCGGCACAGCGGGCAGCCTCGGCCTCTTCCTGAGCCGGCGTAAAGATACGGTTGCGACCCAGCACAAGGCCAATCACATTACGCGGGCCCAGAGCGTCAACGGCAAGTGCCGCCAGCAGGGACGACGGCAAGTCACCCTCGAGTGCCACCACAGCACGCGACGCGCCGCGAGCGCGGGCGTTGTCGCGCACGGCGAGCACCAACGCCTGCCACAGCCACGCCTCGGAACGAAACTCGGGCAGTTCGTGATCTTCCAGGGCATCGAGCATCACGCCGCGCTGAATCTCCTGAACCAGCAGGCTCTCCTCAAAACACGGCGCCTGGGCCACCACGCGACCGAAGTCGTCGAGCACAAACGAACCGCCGGTATACACCGACTCGTCGTACGCACCGACCGGCGCCATGCAGGCAAACCACACGCTGCGCTTAGACGCGATCTTGCGGTAGGCACCGCTGCGAACGGCGGCGATGGCGGCAGTCTCGCGGTCGGTCATGTCAAACGCGTTGAATTGGAAATACGCAATGAGGTCAACACCGGTCGGCAACATCTCGAGTTCGCGGTCCAAGTCAAAAATCACGGCGATGCGCACGCCGTCCACGTCGAACACCGGCGGCGCCCAACGCGTGTCGTTGTTCTCGCCACGCTGCAGGGCAATGCTCGATCGCGCCGGCACCACACGACCGTCCTTGAGCATCATGTAGTCGAGCAGCGGCTGGCCCTCAAACGAAACGGCCGCGGGCACGATGCAGATCATATCGAGCTCTTGGATACGCTCGGCAACACCGGTCAGGCCTGTCAGCATGTCGTGCTCAAAGTCGGCAGTACCCACCAGACCGCCGGGCAGAGCACCCATAAAGAGCGGAGCCGGGACGCACAGCACGCGCGCCCCGCGCTCGTGGGCCAGACGAGCCTGGTCCTCGATGCGACCGCAAATGCCCTCAATATCACCCAGGCGCATATCGATCTGTGCAAGCGCGAGCTTCATGGCCCAGCCCTTTCCGTCGTAAACCATCGAAACCGTAGTAAAAGCGCCGGCCGCATAATGCAGCCGGCGCTTGCATGTGCATATGCTAGCTATGATACCCCGAGCGGGGGCGCGCTCCTAGAACGTCGCGGACCACAGCCCATGCAGGTTGCAGTAGGCATAGACGGTACCGGTCTTGGAGCCGCCAGCGAAAAACGTCGCGGGCTTCATGCCGGGCTCAAGGTAATGGACCTCCAAGCGGCCCTCGGCCTCAAGCGCGATCCACTCGATGTAGTGCTCGGGCAGCATGGGGTGCTCCGTCGAGCCCACGCGCGCACGAATGACGTGGCCATCGCGCTCGATCTCGACAACAGGCACGTGCTTCTCGTGCGCCGCGTCCTCGGTGTTTGCCGTCAGCTCCGTGCAGCCGGCAGGGGTCGCAACGTCGTCGCCAAGAGCGGCAACGAGCTTGCCGTCGGAGTCTTTAAAGAATTTCGCCATGATGTTCTCCTTTGCTGATGTGCCAATGTTCTCAATGGTTCTTATGCCCAAAGAGCGCCGAACCATCCATGGCATTGCAAATGAACACATAACGGGTGAGGCAAGCGGTCGGGCCAGGACGAACCGGCGACCTGGCCCAGCCCGGCGGCCCCATCCCGCGCGCAGCTAGCGACCGTCGCCACCGAGCAGCGCCAGAACGTCCTCGCGCGTGAACAGCGCCGACGAAATGCCGTCACCGCCGAGCACACTGTTGACCAGGTCGCGCTTGGACTCCTGCATCTGCATGATGCGTTCCTCGATCGTGTCCTTGGCGATGAGCTTGTACACGGTCACGGTGTGCTGCTGGCCAATGCGGTGGGCGCGGTCGGTCGCCTGGTCCTGCGCCGCCACGTTCCACCACGGGTCGTAGTGGATGACCACGTCGGCAGCCGTCAAATTAAGGCCCACGCCGCCCGCCTTGAGCGAAATCAAGAACACCGGCACCTCGCCCGCTTGGAACTGCGCAACCATCTTGGCGCGGCTCTCTTTAGACGATGCGCCCGTAAGCTTAAGGAAGGTGATATCCTCCTTGGCCAGGCGCTTGCCGATGATATCGAGCATGCCCGTAAACTGGCTGAACAGCAAGATGCGATGACCGCCGTCGAGCGCGCCGTGGACGAGCTCCATACACGTATCGAGCTTGGCGCTTCCCGCCTTGTAGTCCGCGTAATGCAGATGAGGATCACAGCAGATCTGGCGCAGCTTGGTGAGCTCGGCAAGTACCTTGAGCTTATCTTTTTTGAACTCCCCGGCCTCGCGGTGCTGCACTTGCTGGGCAATGCGGTCCTGGTTGGCCAGGTAGAGCTTACGCTGCTCGCCGGTGAGCTGCGCCATCACCGTATCCTCGATCTTCTCGGGCAGGTCGGCCACCACGTCTTCCTTGACGCGGCGCAGCACAAATGGCGACACGAGCGCCTGCAGGCGAGCGGCGCTGTCACCCTCGGCGTGCTCGACCGGGCTTTCGAAGCGCTTGGCAAACGACTCGCGCGTGCCGAGCAGGCCCGGCATCAAAAAGTCGAAGATGCTCCAGAGCTCGGACAGGCGGTTTTCGATGGGCGTGCCCGTCAAGGCAAAGCGCACAGCGGCCGGCAGACGCTTTGCGGCGCGAGCCACCTGCGTGAGCGGGTTTTTAATGTACTGGGCTTCATCCAGCACCACGCGGGCAAAGTCCTGCTCGACGTACTCGTCGATATCGCGGCGCATGAGGTCATACGACGTCACGATCACGTTGTGCTCGGCCACGCCGGCAATTTGCACGCGACGTTGGGCCTTAGCACCCACAATGGCGCACACATCAATCGAGGGGGCAAAGCGCTCCAGCTCGGCGGTCCAGTTGTACACGAGCGATGCGGGGCATACCACGAGCGTGGGCTTAGCGTCCCCCGCCTCCACGTGCGCCAGGATATGCGCGATCATCTGGAGCGTTTTGCCCAGGCCCATGTCGTCGGCCAAGATGCCGCCAAGGCCCAGATGCTCGAGCGAACCGAGCCACTGGTAGCCGTCGACCTGGTAGCCACGCAGCGTGGCCTTGAGCGAGGCCGGCACCGTAAAGTCCATCTTGCCGAGCGTGTCCAGGCGCTCGACGGTGCGACGGAATGCAGCGTCGCGATCGGCTTCGAGCGCGGGCGTGCGCGCAAGCATGCTGTCGACGAACAGGGTACTCGACGCGGGAAGCGACACGCCGTCGAGCAGGTCGACAGCATCGACCCCCAAGTCCTCGGCAAGGCCAAACGCGGCGCGCGCTCCCTCGTCCAGGCGAATGATGTCGCCCGACGTGAGACGAGCAAACGTCTGGTGACGCTTGTAGGAATCGAGGTAGATGGCAAGGTCTGCCGCCGAAAGGCCGCTCGCGCCCAGTTCGACGTCGAGCAGGTTACTCTTGACGGTGGCGCGCACCGAAAGCTTGGGCGCAGGGCGGACCGAGATCTGGCGCAGACGGTCGCTGAGCATGACCTCGCCCAGCTCGGACAGGGCAGACAGGCCCTCAGTCAGCAAGTGGAACAGGCTCTCGTCATCGCGTTCCTCAAACGCCAGGCCACCCTCGTAAAAGTCGAAATACAGAGCCGCCGTATCCATAACGCGAAACTCTGCCACCTCGTCGCGCGGCGGCACGCCCGGGCGCCGCTCTTCGAAGGGGCTGCCCGGAGCGCCCATGCTAAAGAGATCTGCCGACCAGTCGCCGTAGGTAACCGTAATTTTGCAGGTCACAAGGCCATCGTCGACGCCGATCGCCATGGCAAAGCTTGGCTCGGGCGCCACGGTATCGAGCACAGCGGGCGCAGTAAGGTCGGTGTAGTCGCGCAAGATAGGCAGCGCCATGCGGCAAAACTCACCCACCTGGTCGGCGGCGATATGGACCGGTGTGCGGCAGGGCAACAAGTGCGATAGGAACGGCGCGGCATGTTGGGCAAACGCCGTGTCGGTACGGCGCGCGCGGCGCGTATCGACCAGATAGGCGACGTCGCCCGAGGCAAAGCAGTACGTATCGGCCGGAAGGCGCAAGTCGTAGCTGCCCCCGGCTGCCGGCATAATCTTGGCAGCAATCAGCGGCGGGCGCTTAGCCGGGACTTCGTTCTCCCCTTCCGGCAACGACTCGACCGTCACCTCGTAGGCGCGGTGCGTCGTCGTCCCCCGCGACCAAGCAGGCTCAAAGGACATGGCCCTGCCGCGCAGCAGGTCCAGCACGGACACGATGGAATACTCGGATACCGGCAACTGACGCTCGGCGACAAAGCCGCTGCGGGCAAAGTCGTACGATGCCGAGCGCGAGCTCGTAATATCGCCTAGGTAGGCGACCGTCATTGCAACAAAGTCGAGCAGCTTTGCCGACACGTCATCGAAAGCCTCGGACACATGGGCAAACGTAAGCTTCTTGCCATAGGAGAACGTACCGCCGCGCGCATAGGCATCGGCCATGCCGTCGATATCCTTAACCACGTAGGACACCGAACCGCAGCGGATGCGAAACTCGAGCGCCCAGCTAAAGCGATCGGCAAACAGCGGATTGTAGTACGGCACCAGCGAGGGCTCCAGCACTGCTTTGGGCGCATCGGGGTCAATGGTGCCGGCGAGCTTGCGGCGCATGGCCACGAGTTTATCCATGCGCGCGTCCGAAAGATCGGAAAGTGCTGCCACAAGGCTCGGGCTCGTGGGCACGGGCGCCGGGAAGGGAAAGTTGGGGTTGACCGCAGATGCGCTGGGCGCGGGGCGTGTGGGCTGCTTGGACTGTGCGGGCGACACCGTAAACGTGCGGACCGGCGTGCGCAAACCCTCGACGGGCTCGGCGCCGCTGGCATCCAGATACGCCAACGCCGTGGCGATGGCGTGCTTGCACATGCCGGAATAGCGGAAGGCGGCGGGACAATCGCAGTCGTAGTCGACAACCTCGTGCTCGTCCATATCGAGCGCCACGTGCGTCTTATACAGGTCGCCGCGCGAACCACGCACCGTACCCTCGATATTCGCGTTTTTGGAGAAGCGCGAGCCGGAGTCCTCAAACGACAGCACGGCGCCGTTGAGCATGAGCGAACGCCCCTTCATAAAGGTACTGCTGAGCGCCGCCTCCTTACGAAGCGCCTGCACAAACGTCCCCTGCGCCATCGCTTCCTCCAATCTCACCCGGGGTAGCTAATTTGGGACGGGGCTATTTTAGCTACCCCCATATGTCGGTTGAGATGTGTTCCGACCCCGACTCATTCGCCGTCAGCCAAAGGGTAGCTAAAAAAGCCCCGTCCCAAATTAGCTACCCCGCCAACGGCGTCCTTAGATCACCGTCACGCGACCTTGGTTGCCGACGATGGCCTTGGCCTCGGCCAACAGCGGAATCGAGCGTGCGTTGACCTTAGCAGGTACCTCGGCACGCAGCACGCGCCCGTCCGCCTGCTCGATAAAGATCTCTACGCGATCGCCGCCCGGGTTGGCGGTGAGCACCGTGGCAAGACGCGCCATGTTGCCCTGGCTAAAGCGGCTGTTGGGCACCATGACCTCAAACACCTTGGGCTTGTTGTTCTCCTCGTTGAGCTCAAGCGGCACGATCTCCTGCGCGATGATCTGGTCGCCGCGGTCCGAGCGCTCGAGCTTGCCCTTAATGCGCACAAACGCATCGGACAGCTGCGCGCCGGTCTCGGGGTCGACCTCGCCGTACAGATACCCCTCGGCCTCCTTGAAGGTCTTGGGGAACACCACGACGGTGGCCTCGCCTTCCATGTCCTCGAGCTGCACGATGCCCATGGGGTCGCCGTTTTTGGTCACGCGCTTGGACACGCTCGAGACCATACCGGCCCACCACAGCGCCTTGCCCTCGGGAATTTCCTGGTTGATGGTGCCGCCCGTGGGGTTTTGCACCTCGTAGCCGGTGTCGATCTGCGAGAACGAAAAGTCGCGCGCTTTGCTGAGCGCATACTCAAACGGGCGCAGCGGGTGGTCCGAGACATAGATGCCCAGAACCTCCTTCTCCTGGCTCAGCTTAAGGTGGCGGTCCCATTCCTGGCCATCCGGATCGGGTACGCTCACCTCAAAGCCCGAGCCCTCAACGTCGCCAAACATGTCGAAGAACGACGTCTGGCCGCTCGCGCGATCCTTCTGGCGCTTTGCCGCGGCATCGATGATGTTCTCGGGGTTGTTCTTGTCCACAAAGTGCATCATCTGACGACGCGGATACCCCGTGGAGTCGAAGGCACCTGCCTTGATGAGCGATTCGATCACGCGACGGTTGGCCTGGCTCGAGTCCACGCGCTCGACAAAATCATGCAGCGTCTTAAACGGACCGCCCGCCTCGCGCTCGGCGATAATCGCCTGCGCCACGCCGGTGCCCACGCCGCGGATACCGGCCAGACCAAAGCGCACACCTTCCTTGGTAGCCGTGAACTCGGTACCGGACTCGTTGACATCTGGCGAAAGCACGGGGATGCCGTCGTGACGGCATGCCGAGACGTAGTGCACGATCTTGTCGGTCTTGCCCGTATAGGACGTCAGGACAGCCGCCATGTACTCGTGCGGATAGTGCGCCTTGAGCCACGCCGTCTGCATAACCAAGATGGCGTAGCCGGCGGAGTGCGACTTGTTGAAGGCGTAGGACGCGAACTCGAGAACATCGTCCCAAATCTTCTGGGCGACCTCGCGCGTGTAGTTGTTCTTGATGGCGCCGTTCATCCAGTGGTCGTAGGTGGTCTCGTCCGAGCCATCCTCCCAGTGGAGTACCGTCGACGTGAGCAGCTTGATCTTCTTCTTAGCCACGGGCTTACGGATACGCGAGTCCGATTCGCCCTTGGAGAAGCCGCACATCTCGACGGAGATGAGCATAACCTGCTCCTGGTAGACCATGGTGCCGTAGGTTTCGCCCAAGATGTCGTCCAGACGGTCGTCGTAGGAGACGGCCGGCTCCTTGCCGTTCATACGGTTGATGTAGGACGAAACCATGCCGGCGCCCAGCGGGCCCGGGCGGTACAGGGCGATCAATGCCACGACGTGCTTGTACTCGGTGGGCTTCATGTTCTTGATCGTGGCCGTCATGCCGGCGGACTCAACCTGGAAGACGCCGGCGGTGTGGCCGGAGCCCATGAGCTTAAAGATCTCGGGATCGTCAAAGGGAATCTCTTCCTCTTTGATGTCGATGCCGAAGTTCTTTTTGATGTTTGCCTTGGCCTTGGAGATAACCGTCAGCGTACGCAGGCCCAAGAAGTCCATCTTGAGCAGGCCCATGTCGGCAACGGTATGGCCCTCGTACTGGGTAATCTCGACGCCGCCCTTGGTGTCGAGCTTGGTGGGCACGTGCTCGTTGACGGGGTCGCGGCAGATCAGAACGGCGCACGCATGAACGCCCTCGCCACGGGTGAGGCCCTCGATCGAGAGCGCCGTGTCGATGATGCGGCGGGCGTCGTCGTCCTTTTTATAGGCCTCGGCAAAGTCGGGGTTAAACAGATCCTCTTTGCCGGGTTGTTTTTCGAGCACCTGCTTGAGCTTGACCTTGGGGTCGCTCGAGACCATCTTGGACAGGCGCTGGCCCATGTAGACCGGGTAGTCCAGGACGCGCGCGGCATCGTTGATGGCCTGCTTGGCCTTAATGGTCGAGTAGGTGATGACGTGGGTGACCTTCTCGGGACCGTAGAGCTGGCGAACGTGCTCCACGACCTCAAGACGCCGCTCATCGTCGAAGTCCATATCGATATCGGGCATCTCGGTACGCTGCGGGGACAGGAACCTCTCGAACATCAGACCGTTCTCGAGCGGGTCGAACGCGGTGATGTTCATGGCGTAGGCGACGATAGCGCCGGCGGCCGAGCCACGGCCGGGGCCGACGCCGATGCCGTTGTCCTTGGCCCATTGCACGTACTCGGCGACGATCAAAAAGTAGGCGGCAAAGCCCTTGTCGCAAATGACCTTGTATTCGTACTCAAAGCGCTCTTTGATGTTGACGCCACCGATCTCGCGCGTGGCCCAGTCGTCACCGTAGTGCTGGCGAAGGCCCTTCTCGCACTCGCGGCGGAACTGGCTCTCGTGCGTCTCGCCGGGATCGAGCAGCGGAAAGCGCGGCAGGATGATGGAGTCCCAGTCCAGCTCAACGTAGCACTTGTCGGCGATCTCGAGCGTGTTGTCGCAGGCCTCGGGGCAATACGGGAACATCGCCCGCATCTCCTCCTCGGTCTTCATGTAAAACTCCGAGCCGGTCATGCGCATGCGGTTGGGGTCGTCGACCTTGGCGTTCATGCCGATGCACATGATGACGTCCTGCACGGGCGCGTCCTCGCGGCGCAGGTAGTGGAAGTCGTTGGTGGCGATGACCTTGACGCCCACCTGTTTGGCGATATCAATGAGCGTGCGGTCCATCTGCTCGTCGGTCAGGCCGTTATCGGTGGTGATGCCGTGTTCCTGGATCTCGATGTAGAAGTCGCCGGGGTCAAAAGTATCACGGAAGGTCTCGGCCCACTTGATGGCGCCCTCCATGTCGCCCCGGTCGATGTATTTGGGGATGATGCCCGCGATGCAGGCGCTGGTGCAGATCATGCCCTTGGCGTGGCGGCGCAGGTTGTCGAGCGTCACGCGCGGCTTGTAGTAAAAGCCCTGCACGGCGGCCTCGGAGACCGTTTGCATCAGGTTGACGTAGCCCTCCTGGTCCTTGGCCAGAAGGATCATGTGGTAGAGCTCGGGTTTGTGGTCGCGGGCGAGCGTCTCGTCCGGCGTAAAGTAGACCTCGCAGCCAAAGATGGGCTTGATGACCAGAGGCGGCTTGAGCTCGTCGATATTGCCCTTCTCGTCCCACATGGCCATGTCCTTCACATACTGGGCATGCTCGCGCGGGTTTGCCTCGGGATCGGGCTCCACCAGCTCGTCGCGGCGGTCCTTTTCCAAGAAGGCCTTGTCGTGGCTCCAAGTTTTGTACTCGGGCGTATTGTGGTTGACGGCGTCGCAGGCCAGCGCCAGATCGGGCACGCCATACATGTAGCCGTGGTCGGTAATGGCCACGGCGGGCATGCCCAGCTCTACGGCACGGTTGACCATATCCTGGATACGGGTTGCGCCGTCGAGCATGGAGAAAACAGTGTGGTTGTGCAGATGGACGAATGCCATGTGATGAGCTCCGATGCGGGTTCGTGTTCTGACTGAACGATTTTACCCCACGGCACGGACAGCGCCCGAACCTAGCCAAACCCACACGGGTAGCTAATTTGGGACGGGGCTTTTTTAGCTACCCTTTGACTGACGGCGAACGAGTCGGGGTCGGAATACATCTCAACCGATGTATGGGGGTAGCTAAAAGAGCCCCGTCCCAAATTAGCTACCCCTGAGCTGCAGTGGAATCGAAAAGGAATCCACCGCAAGTTATCTGAGGGTTAGAGGTTGTAGGTGACCACCTGGGGCTCGGCGAGCTCGACTGAGACAGCTGGGGCCGTCTGCTCCACGCGGACGAACTTGACGGTCACCGTCTTAAAGCCCGCCTTATGCAGAACATCCGAATAGACGCGCGCCTGCAGGGCGTGCTTCTCGAGCAGCTGGTCGGGTGTCTCGTCCGGCGTGCCACCCGTCTTGTAATCGATGACCAGTGCGCGTGACGGATCGGCCGGGTCGGTCGCCAGCGCATCGATGGCGCCCTCGGCATATGCACCGTAGCGGGCAATGTCCTTGTCCTCGCAGCCCAGCGAGAAGAACGGCACTTCGGCACGGACGCACGGCCAGGCAAGAAGCTCGGCACGGACCGACGACCTGAGCCAGCGATTCAGGGCAACGTCAAAACGCTCGCGCTGCTCCGGCGTCAGGCACCACAGGCGCGTCAGCGCATCGGCGCGCTCAGCGGGCAGCGCATCGGCACCCATCTCGATGAGCCACTGGCAGGCGGCATGGAACGCCGAGCCCAGCGCCACGGGGTTGCCGGCGGGCTCGACAGCAGCCACGTCTGCATCGGCTATCTCCGAGCCATCCGACTCGGCATCGTCGCCCGCCTCGTCCATGGGAACACGCGCCTCGGCGGCACGGTCTTCCGTCTCGGCATGGAGCGCCGCGGCGATCGACGAATAGCTGTACGAATCACGCGCCGGGAACGGACACGTGCCCATGCGCACGCCCGCCGCCTGGGGATATACGAGTTCAAACGAATCGGGCTTGGGGTCGGCAGGACCGGGCACGGTTGAGTGCGCAGCATTATCGGCGACATCGGTATCGCCACGAACGAGCCTGCCCTCGGCATTCAGCGAAGCGTTGGCCTCAAACGCCTGCTCGCCAAAGGTAAAGTCCGAAAGCGAAATGAGCTCGTAGTCGCCCGGCTGGGAGTTGTCGAATACCAGGCGGTCGGCATCGAGCTGCGGCATGTCCAGAGCGTCGGTCGGCAGAATGCGGCGCAGCACGTCGTAGGTCAGATCGGTCTCGACATCGAAGGTCGGCGCCGTCACCTTGCCACGGCTCACGCCGGCATCCATCGCCAAGATCACCAGCTCGCGCGCACGGGTCATGGCAACGTAGAGCAAACGGGCCCGCTCCTCGAGCGAAAGCTGCAGGTCGTCGTTGCGCAGGCGAGCAAATGCCTCGGCGGGAGAACCCGTCGCACAGACGTCCTCCATGAGCTCCGGCGGTAGCCACAGCGACGTGCCCTTGCCCTTAAACGCATGCTCAAACTGCTTTTTGACGTCATCGCCCTTTACGAACGTGCCGTCCGCGAGCTTAACGCCGTCGAAGCGTGCCGGCAGCGCCACGACCCGCGCTCCGCCCTCGACGCGACCCATCTGTGCCGAACCCGAGGACTTACGCACGCCAAAGCACTCGGCGACCGCCACGACCGGATATTCCAGACCCTTGGAGGCATGAACCGTCATGATGCGCACCGCGCCGTCGCCCTCCTCGTTCAGGGCGCCCGGGGCCTCCTTGCCCGCCAGGAAGCGATCGAAGGCAAGCGCAATGGAGCGCGGCGAGTTACCGAACTCGGCCTCCGCCTCGGCCACGGCATCGAGCGCCTTGAGCACGTTGGCGGCGATGGCCTTGCCCTCGGGGCCGCGCTGCGCCAGGCGCACGAACCAGCCGGAGGCATTGACCGCGTCGCGCGCGATGGCGGCGAACGAATCACGCCCCACGCGACGCAGTGCGTAGCGCAGCACCTCGCGGGCACGCGTCACGAGCGGCAAGCCCTGCAAGCCCGGCACATCGGAATCGCTCATGATGCCCGCATCGATGTTGCGGCGCGACGTCTCGCCCGTCTGATCGTCGAGTTTGGTCGCCAGCGCCAGGAACTCCTGGGCGCCGAGTGCAAACATCGGCGAGGCCAGCAGTGGCATAAGGCCCTGCGCCGTATCGGCCGGATTGGCGAGGGCACAAACCAGGGCGCGCACCGTCTGCACCTCGGCAGCTTGGGCAAAGACCGAGCCGCCCGCGATGACGCAGTCGAGCCCCTGGTCACGGAAGGCCTGTGCGTAAACGTCTGCGTTGGTCATGCGGCCCAGCAGCAGCACCATGCCGCCCTGGGGCTGGCCGGCATCGGCAAGCGCGCGGAATCGCTCCGCGATCGCGCGGGCCTTGGCCTGTGTGCGCTCCTGCGTACTGCCGCCGGCAACAAAGAGGGCCTGGCGGCGCGAGGCATCCGCCACCAGCGTGTCCTTGCGGCCGTCGCTCGCCTCAAGATCCAAAAAGCCCTGCATCAGGCCGCCGTCGTCGCCGTCGAAGACACGGGCCACATAGCGCAGCACCTCGTCGTGGCTGCGGAAGTTGCGCACGAGCTTGACGAGCTCGCCGGCGAGGGCATCGGACGTGGCAACCGTCTCCGACGCCGCCGTCGATTCCACTTTGCGCTCCTGGCGACGGAACACCTCGACCTCGGCGCCGCGGAAGCGATAGATCGACTGCTGCGCATCGCCCACGGTGCACAGCGCGCGCTCCCCCACGCCGGTCAGGTAGCGGATCAGGTCGACCTGCATCTGATCGGTATCCTGAAACTCGTCAATCATGACCATCTTAAAGCGGCCCTCGTACGCAGCACGAATGGCAGGGTAATCGCGCAGGGCCTCGTAGGCCATGCGCAGCAGGTCGTTATTATCGAGGGCGGACTGGGCAGCCTTCAGTGCGCGATACTCGGCCTCTACAGAGCGGGCCAAGCCCACCAGTGCATCGAGCGCGGGGCCACCGCAGGCAAGCACGATATTGATAAATGCATCGGCGGCCTCGGCCTTGAGCAGCTCGACCTGCTCCTTGGGGAACGCCTTGCTCGCGCGCGGCATGGTGCACGACATCATGAGTCGCGCCGCATCGACCATGGTCTTGCCGCTCGCCTCGAACGCGTCGATGGCGTCGAGCGCCGTCTGCGCCTTCTCGGTCGCGGCCTTGCTTGCGCCCAGCGCCGCGCGATAGGCATCGGCGAGCGCCGAGGTATCGGCCTGGCCACGCGCCACGCACACGTCGTCCATGCCGCCCGGCAGCTGGCTCGAGAGCTCCAGCATCTCGCGCACCAGACCCTTGATGGTCGTGCCGGCACCAAAGGGGCCGCCCTCGCCCGCCATGGGATACCAGGCGTAGAGGGCCTTGAGCGATGCCGCGAGCTCGGGGGCGGCATCGGGTGCCGTCGCGCGGGCCAGCACATGCTCAACAGCCTGGTCCATGAGCTCGTCGGTATCGGTGAGCACCGTGAACTCGGGGTCGATGCCCAACTCAAGCGCGTGTGCGCGCAGGATACGCGAGCACATGCCGTGAATGGTCGAGATCCACGCGTCGTCGACGGTCAGCGCTTCCTCGTCCATGCCCTCGTCGATAAGCGCACGGCGCACGCGATCGCGAATCTCGGCCGCGGCATCCTTGGTAAAGGTAATGGCGAGCACCTGGTCCAGATGCTCGACGAACGGACCGGATTCGGGCGAGAGCGCGTAGACGATGCGGCGCGTGAGGGTAAAGGTCTTGCCCGAACCGGCGCCCGCCGAGACAAACAGCGGACGGTCGAGCGTCTTGACGATCTGCAGCTGTTGCGGCATCAAGGTCGAAAGATCCATGGTCTACACGTCCCTCCTTACAAACGTTCCTTCGTGGTTATACGAGCAGCGGGCATGCGCGGCCTGCGTCGACGCCGGGTCGACAGCAGTGACGTTGCCCGCCTCGAGTTCGCGCAAGCGCTCGGCGATGCCGGCCTCCACGCGATCGAGCAGGGCGTCGAAGTCCATGCTGCCACCCTCGCCGGGGAAACCTTTCTTAAGGCCCGGGATGCGACCGTCGCCACGCTCTTCCTCGAGCAGCTCGGCGCTCGCGGCACCGCGCAACGCCGGCTTGCCGCCCTTGGTCGAAAAATAGAGCGCCGCACGGGTATCCAAATCCAGCGCCCGGCGCATGGCCTGGGCGTAGATGAGCGTTTGGGTATGTGGCGGCAACCAGCGCGGATCGTCGATGGGCGCCGTGCCCGATTCCTCGTCGCGCACCGTAGGGTCGGCGAGCTTAAACTCCTCAACGCCCGTGCGATGCTTGTAGTCAATCACCACAGCGCGATTCTCGGCATCCACATCCACACGGTCGATGCGCCCGCCGAGCGGCCAGCCGGCATACTCGACCTGGAGCTCGTTGAACGCAAACTCCAGGTAGCGCGGAGCGAAGGGGGCAAGCGCCTCGGACTCGTAAGCAAGCACGCCCTCCAGCTGCGGCAGGATCTCGGCCACCTGACGCTCCTCCACCGCAGAGAGCGGTACCAGCGGGCCCTCGTTGCCACGCTTGCCGGCGTGCTCGGCCAAGGTTTCGGCAAAGACCTCGTGCAGCAGCTCCTGCGCACGCGGCAGGTTTTCGGGCGTCACACGCTCCATGCCCTCTTGGGGCAAACGGGCATGCAGATGTTCCAGCACGTCGTGGACAAAGTTGCCCTTCTCCATGTTGCCAAAACCCGCGTCGATAGACTGGGGCTTAACGCGATACGAGACGAACCAGCACAGCGGGCAGGTGGAATAGGCCTCGATCTGCGAGGCAGACGTCAGACGCGGTACAAGCGGCGCGTCCTCGCCCTCGCCGTCCCGACGGCGCAAGACCAGATATGGCACGGCCGCCTCGCTCAAATGCTGAGGAGCCTCGCATGCCACGCGCTCGCGCTTGAGGCCCTTGCCGGCTGCAGGGTCAAAATCACCTACGATATCGCCCTCGCCCACGCATGTCACCTGAGCGGCACCGGTGGCCTCGGCATGCGCCCGCAACTCGGTCCACACGGCAGCCGGATAGCACTCGCGCGCCTGGCGATCGTGCGTCACGCGCGCAAGCGCAACCGGGCCACGTGCCGCCCGCATCGCGTGGCCAAAGCGCACGCGCAACAAGGCCGCAGGCTCAAGCGTCACGCCCTCGCGACCAAGGCTCGCAGCCAACGTGGCCAGCGGTCCTTCCTCGCGTGAGAGCGGATAGCTGTCCAGATCGACATCGGCAAACAGCACGGCATCGTAGCTGCCGGGGCGCAGAGCCGCCACATCGGCAAGCGAGGCAAAGCGAACCTGGGCACGTGGCGCACCGTCAACCTCGTAGGTCTCGTAATCGTAGGCGGTGCTACGCTTGTCCACCTTGGTGCGAATGCCATCGAGCACGGGCACGGTCGCGGCCTGCGACACGTCGAGCGCGCGGGCGTCATTCATAAGGATGTCGATGGCGTGGCGCAGCAGGGCCGTCTCCGCTTGGCGACGAGCTTGGCCATCCAGGCTACCCAGCGAGCGATCGGGCAACGCCTCGGCAACGGCAAGCATGGCCTTGAGCGCCGTCACGGGCTTGTCGCGCCACAGTGCCTGGAACACGTCCGAGACCACACACGGTACGTTCTTAAACCAGTTTTCGTCGCTCGCCGCCTTGCGTGCGCCCCTCACCTGGCCTTGCACGCTCTGCAGCAGGCTCTTAACGCCCGCGGTAGTCTTGCTACGCGAGAGACGCATATTCTTATCGAAGATACGGGCATTGGCGGCATCAGCGCCCGAAAGCGGACTGTAGATCCAGTCGGCAAGCTCAGGCGCGGGCCACCACTCGGTCTTTGACGCCACACCCTCATCGGCCGCCTTCATGCGCTCGATCAAGCTGGCAAGCGCCGCAAACTGCCTGCCCGCAATGGATTGGGAAAACGCCGTGAATTCAGTTGTCTCGGCAGCGATATGACGAGCCGCCAGACGAGAGGCGAGCTCACCGAACAGCTGGGGTGCCCGGGCAGAAACAACGAGCACGCGTACGGGGTCGGCGGAGAGGCCGGCGGTATCGTCGGCCCCGAAACCCTGGCGCGCTTTTACCAGAACATCAATTGCGTCCGCATAAGCATGAGCGCGGGCGTGGGGGCCCGCGACCTCAATAAAGGCAGGCTGAGCGGTGGTTCCACAAGCGGCATCAGACGCGACGGCGTCCTCCCCCAGCGGCGCGATCTCAAACAGCACACCGCTGGCATCAAATGCCGCGGCAAGTTCCTCGCGCATCGCCGCCTGCTCGCGAGCAAGCAGCACGACGACCTCTCCCCCACTGTTCGCCACAGCAGACAGCAGCTCGAGCAGACCGTGCGTAAACGACGTGACGCCGCGTACACAGACGGCACGGGCGCACGCCGGCAGATTATCGGCCAGAGCGCTGGCCATAATGTCAGCCGCCTCGCAGGGCTCGACCATATCTCGACGGTCCAGACCGCCCGCGTAGGCACGCAAAAGCTCGAACACACGAGCCTCGGCATCGCTTTTTGGCTCAGGCCGGCAATTGTTGCCACGGCATCGCTCGGCAGCTGTCCCCGCCACACCTGGCAGCACATCGCGGGCCATGCGCGCAAGCATGCGCACCGTGCCCTGGCTGCGCGAAAGCGGCTGCAGGTCGACATCATCGAGACGCGTGACCATGTCCGAAAACAGCATCTGGCGCTGCAGGTTGTCGACGAAACCGCGCCCGTCGCCCAAAAGCTCCCAAAGCGAGCGAAGCCACGACGCGGGCGTCTTGTAATCGATGCCCAGCGAAACGCCGGCTTCCGCCGCATCATGACGGCACAGGTCGAGCTCGGCAAACGTTGGCGCCAGCAGCACGGCACGCCCGTGGCGGGCAATAAGGTCGGCAAGCAGCGCCGACTCGGCATCGCTCAAATCCGTGCCGGCATTAGTGGTATAGATTCGAACAGGCATGGTCCTCCACTCAAACTGTTCGCAATAATCAATGCATCCATCCTACCCGCCCAAGCGGACACATTGCCACCGCAGCTTCATCTTTTGGCGCTTTGGAGACAAGTCGCTTTGCACCACGTTGGTGCAAAGGGGGCAGGTTCGCTTGCACCAATTATTCGGCATATAAAAACCGCCCCCGGAGGAGCGGTTTTTCACAATTCGTTTTGCCGCGGCCTATTCGCCATCCTCCAGCTTAATGAGGATCTTGCGGTAGCCACCGTACTCGCCGTTGAGCGCCTTGGATACACGGCTCACCGTGGTGGACGAAGCGCCGGTACGGACCTGAACCTCGACATAGGGCTCGCCCTCATCCAGGTAGCGCGCGACCTGCAGACGCTGCGATAGATCGCAAATCTCGCGCGGTGTGCAGATATCGGTCAAAAACGCTTGGATATCTTTCTCGTCGTCCAAAAGACTAAATGCGTGGACTAGCTGCTTGACATCAGGCTTGTCAAACATGTTCTCGATATTCATCGATCACCGCCAAACCCGCCAAAAGGCATCGAAGTTGATACTGGTACCGGGCATCGTTCGCCCATTCCATGCAATAGGGCAACGCATGTGGCTTTTGCCCGTAGCAGTTTAGCACACCACCAAACTAAAGTGACAAGACTCTCTGTCAGCGGCGCGTTTTTTAGGACGAACGCCGTTTTGAAACCAAATGCGCACGCAAGCTCCACGAATATCTGAGACAATGGGCGCCCAACGCAGAGGCGCACGCCAAGGCAACCATCCGATTCGCCGCGGCAAACGAGCTTACGCGCCACCAACACGTCACGCGCACCGGAAAGGAACCCACCATGCGCTTCTTGCTCAACTGGCTTTTGACCTCAATCGCCATCGCGATCGCCACGTTCCTCGTCCCCGGCATTCAGCCCTTCGGCATGGCCGACGCCTGGGTCTGCTTTGCCTTTGTGGGACTGTTCCTCAACATCGTCGACTCGCTCGTCAAGCCGCTCCTGACGGTCATCTCGCTGCCGCTCACCATTATCACGCTGGGTATTTTTCAGCTTGTAGTCAACAGCTTTATGCTCGAGCTTGCCAGCTACCTATCGGTAAATCTGCTGGGCGCGGGCATCTCCATTGCCAGCTTTGGGTCGGCCTTTATGGGTAGCATTTTGGTGTCCATCACTCGAAGCATCTTCGACAGCATCGCCAGGAACTAAAGCAACCGGATACGGACCGCCACAACACGCCAAAACGAAGGCCGTCCATCGCAACGATGGACGGCCTTCGCCTTTGTCAAGCCTCAGAGGACAAGAAAATCTACCATTTCTACCCCGTCCCCAAATGGCTGGTGGGGCTAGATGACGTAGTCGTAGCCCCCGTTGGGGGCGACGAGCGCATCGAGCGTCACACCGTCGAGGTAGTCGTTGATGAGCTTGTCCAGGTTCTTCCACACGTCGAGCGTGGGGCACTCATCAGATCGCGAGCAACCCTTGCAGTCGCCATCCAGGCAGGCGACCGGCGCCAGGCTGCCCTCGGTCAGGCGCAAGATCTCTCCCACCGTGTACTGCTCGGGCGGGCGCGTGAGCACGTAGCCGCCGCCCTTGCCACGCATGCCCGAGAGCATGTTGGCGCGCACGAGCGTAGCCAAGATGTTCTCGAGATATTTCTCGGAAATCCCCTGTCGCGCCGCAATCTCTTTGAGCGGGATGCGACCGGCCGCCTGGTGCTCGGCCAGGTCGACCATAACGCGCAGGGCGTACCTGCCCTTAGTAGAAACCAACATATATAGTGCTGCCTTTCGGTCTTTTAATCCGTTGAAATTCTAGCCGAAAAATTGGCTTTGGAAATACCCGTTCCGGTCAAGGTGGTTAATCAGCTCGTAATAATCTTCTATTTCCTATTGCATTACTAGGCTTTAGTGTCTACTATGCTTGCCAACAGCTAAAAGAACAACCTATAAGGTTTATGGGTTTAGCTACTAGGCCACCGTAAACTACACGGATCCAGTCATTTGAACACTTGGAGGTTCACCATGAGCAAGGTTTATACGTCCATCGATCAGCTTATCGGCCACACCCCGCTTTTGGAGCTCACTCACTTTGAGGCCGATGAGGACCTCAAGGCCCGCGTACTCGTCAAATTGGAATACTTCAACCCCGCCGGGTCCGTCAAAGACCGCGTCGCCAAGAACATGATTGACGAGGCCGAGAAGGCCGGCAAGCTCGTGCGCGGCGGCGACTATACCATCATCGAGCCCACGAGCGGCAACACCGGCGTCGGCATCGCCTCGGTGGCGGCGGCTCGCGGCTACAAGGTGATCATCACCATGCCCGAGACCATGTCCGTCGAGCGCCGCAAGCTTATGCAGGCATACGGCGCACAGCTCGTGCTCACCGACGGCTCCAAGGGCATGAAGGGCGCCATCGCCAGGGCCGAGGAGCTGCAGAAGGAGACCCCCAACAGCATCATCGCCGGCCAGTTTGTGAACCCCGCCAACCCCGCCATTCATAAGGCCACGACCGGCCCCGAGATCTGGGACGACACCGACGGCAAGGTCGACATCTTCGTCGCCGGCGTTGGCACCGGCGGCACCGTGACCGGTGTGGGCGAGTTCCTCAAGGAGCAGAACCCCGAGATTCAGGTTGTCGCCGTCGAGCCCGCCACCTCCCCGGTACTCTCCAAAGGCCAGGCCGGTCCGCACAAGATCCAGGGCATCGGTGCCGGCTTTGTGCCCGACGTCCTCGACACCCAGGTCTATGACGAGATCATCCCCGTCGAGAACGACGACGCCTTTGCCACCGGCCGCGCCGTGGGCCACAAGGAGGGCGTGCTCGTGGGCATTTCGTCCGGTGCCGCCGTGTGGGCCGCGCTGCAGCTAGCCAAGCGCCCCGAGAACGAGGGCAAGACCATCGTGGCACTGCTCGCCGATACCGGTGAGCGCTACCTGTCCACGGCACTGTTCCAGGACTAGAGCCTTTTTTCCCATAGGTTGAGCTCAGGGACGAACCTGCCTCCTCTCTCTCCCGGCGGTCTGAGCCCATCCCGTCAGGGTGTCCCACGAGACGTCCGAACTTGCTACAATGTCTGCGGCGCGGAACCAGCCTCCCGCGCCGCTTTTCTTTTTTGGCCACATGCCACCAAGGAGAACCTCCCCATGCACAACAAGCGCGTGCTCGTCGCCATGAGCGGCGGCGTCGATTCCAGCGTGACTGCCTATCTGCTCAAGTGCCAAGGCTACGAATGCGTCGGTGCCACTATGCGCCTCACCTGCCCTGCGCCCGATCCCGTCACGGGCATGAGCAAGGTCGACCGCGACATCGCCGATGCAAAGGCCGTCGCCGATCGCCTGGGGATACCTCACCATGTGCTCGACCTGCAGCAGGCCTTCGACCGCAACGTTATCGAGCGCTTCGTGACCGCCTATCAGGAGGGGCTGACGCCCAACCCGTGCATCATCTGCAACCGCCATATTAAGTTTGGCGCGCTGCTCGACGCGGCGCTCGATATGGGCTGTGACTACATTGCCACGGGTCACTACGCCAAAACGAGCCAAGCGCCCGATGGCACCTGGCAACTGCACCGCGGCGAAGACTCCAAGAAGGACCAGAGTTACTTTTTGTATTCGCTCACGCAAGAGCGCCTGGCACGCACAATCTTTCCGCTGGCAGGGTTGGACAAAGAGCGCGACGTGCGCCGCATTGCCGCCGAGCAGGGCTTCATCAACGCCAAGAAGGCCGAGAGCGAGGATATCTGTTTTATCACGGACGGCGACTACGCGGGCTATATCGAGCGCCGCTGCGGGCATGCCGCCGAGCCGGGCGATATTGTATGGCGCGACGGCAGCGTGGTCGGACGCCACAACGGCGCACTGCGCTATACCGTCGGCCAGCGCAAGGGCCTGGGCGTCGCGATGGCGCGCCCCGTGTATGTAACGGGCGTCGATGCCGCCAACAACATTGTGCATCTGGGCGAGGCTGAGGACCTGACGGCGACAGCACTCACGGCCAACGACTGGATTTGGAGTGCCCCTGCCGACCGCATGGAGGCAGAGCTCACATCCGGCGACATTCGCGTGGGCACCAAGTACCGCTACCGTCAAAAGGACCAGGCAGCGACCCTTACACGTGGCGCCGACGGACAGATGCTTCTGACCTTTGACGAGCCGCAGCGCGCCATCGCCCCCGGCCAGGCCGTCGTTATCTATCGCGGCGACGTCGTCCTGGGCGGCGGCACGGTAACTGCCGCCATCAAGTAGCCGCAGGATTATCGCCGCATGTGTCGAAGCACCTCAACAGCAGCATTCACCTCGATAACGCGACGCTCGAGGCCGCGGCAAATGGACTCGAGCCGGCCCTCCGCTGTGGCCCATTCGCTCTGCGAAAGAATCTCGATCGCCTCATCAACAAATCCGTTGAGCCGCGATGAATCGAACCAATCGAGTGAGTCCGCAAGCGCCAGCTGGACGGAAGGGTCGGGCCCAAACGGCTTAGCAGAAAACCCAAACTCCCCAGCTGCGAGCACGGCAGTTGGTACGTTGTACCACAGGCAGTTGCCGCTATCGAACAGCGGAGCAGGCCTTATCTCCAGGGTGTCGACATTGCGGATGATGCCGAAGTTTCGCCAATGGCGATCGCTGTTGGCCAAAAGGGCATCGCAGACAATCATCTGCGACATAGACCTTCTCACGGCAGCCTCGTCTGCTCCATGCTTACCAAGGAAGCGGCAGTACCGGTCGTATGTCGAGTTTCCCCGCTGGCTACCAAGTGCGCCCTTAACGTAAACAGCCGGAACGTATTCCTCGCGGCCGTCAAGAAAGTCGTCGCACAGACACACAGGGCCATCGAACATTCGCTCAACCGTATAAGGAACAAACTCGCCCTCCGACAACAAGCGACGATGTAGAGCCGTTGCAACCGCCTCGTTAAAGGGACGCTGATCGTCCATGCCGCACCCCTTGACCAGAACGCGAACAGCGTTGCGAATCATCCACGATTTAGGGAGCTCGCCCTCGGACGTGTTATCCGGATTTTTAAGACCGATGCCCTCCAGCCAACCCGAACGTCCCTCGGGCGCCGATCGCTCAAAATCATTCTCGAAGTAATTGAGGTTTCGCCATTTGAGTTCGGCGCAATCGGCCGGCCGCAGCCAATAACAATCCGAAAGCGAGAGGCCCAGGCACTGAACCGGGACCTCGATGCCACTGGCAATTCCCAGTTCACGATAGCGCGAGACGAGTCCGGGGCGAACATCGGGCACCGACCGATGGCTCCACCACACGTTGAGCTCCCGTTTATTCACCGTAGGAGAAGAGCTCGAGCACGTGCCAAACGGCATTCGTTGTGCATCGAGGACCTCCGCGATTTCGAAGGGAAATTCGCGCGACGGATCAA
Organism: Collinsella sp. HCP3S3_D1; assembly: GCF_052064015.1. Lineage (NCBI taxonomy): Bacteria > Bacillati > Actinomycetota > Coriobacteriia > Coriobacteriales > Coriobacteriaceae > Collinsella > Collinsella sp. HCP3S3_D1. The sequence goes on along the minus strand of NZ_JBQHWK010000004.1, from coordinate 49,589 downwards.
ATGAGACATGCGCGACCTCATGGTCGGCCGACATCAGCGTAAACTTGCGCCCCACATCGGCCGCAGGACGGCGTCCACGTTTGCGGACCTTTTGATAAGCGACCGCGGAATTGTACTCGACCATCTTCCGTCCGCCCACAATATCGCACGCGAGCGTTCCCGATGCGGCAAGTTGAGAGATGCGGGCTTTCGTAACGCCCAGCAGGCGGGCAGCATCACCCATAGACAAGTACTCAGACGTATCCATACACCACATCACCTCGTTAAGTAATTTACACGTTTAGTTAATAGATTACATACATCATAATACTAAACGACCCAAAGCGAAAAAAGGCCCGAGAAATCGGGCCTTAGCGATTGGTCAGCCGAGTCGCAAGCTGCTCCCCTAGCGCTGAACGTAGGCGCGAACCAGCTCATAGGTATTGCACACGCCGTCGATGTGGCTGCGCTCGTAGTTGTGGCTCGCGTACACGCCAGGGCCGATCAGGCCGTGACGGATGTCGTAGCCGGCAGAAAGCGTGGCCTCAACGTCCGAGCCGTAATGCGGGTACACGTCGATGGCGTAATCGAGCTCCAGCTCGCGCGCGATATTGGACAGCGTGGTCACCAGATCGTAGTTGTAGGGGCCGCCCGAATCCTTGGCGCAAATCGACACCATGCGCTCGGTGCAGCCCAGATCGTCACCCACGCAACCCATGTCAACGCTGATCATCTCGCGCGTGTCGGCCGGCACAAAGGCACCACCGTGGCCGACCTCCTCGTACACCGTAAAGAGCAGTGAAACCTTGCGCGAAAGCGTCACCTCGCCAGCGGCGACGGCACGCGCCAAGCCCAGCAAAATGGAGGCCGACAGCTTGTCATCCAAGAAGCGGCTCTTAATGTAGCCGCTCTCCGTCACCGTGGTACGCGGATCCATAGCGATGATGTCGCCCGTCTGAATGCCCAGCTCAAGCACATCGTCCTTGCTGTCGACATTCTCATCGAGCAGGATTTCCATGTTCTTCTCGATGGTCTTGACCGGCTCGTCGGCCACGTGCGCCGAAGGCTCGGTATTGAGGACCACACCCGTGTACACATTGCCATCGCGCGTGTAGACGGTGCAGTTCTCGCCATCGGCCGTAGACCACTGATGCCCGCCGAGCGTCGTGGGACGCAGGCGACCATTGTCCTTAATGGAGCGCACCATGGCGCCCAGGGTATCGACATGGCTCGCCAACACAAGCGGCTCACCCTCGCCGCCAAGCTCAACCAGCACGTTGCCCTTATTGGAACGCTCGGGGCCAAAGCCCATATCGCGCAACGTTTCCATTAGATAATCAGTCGCCGCACGGGTATAGCCCGTAGGCGAAGCAATAGAAGTCAGCGCCTTCAACTGGTCAGTAATATAGGAGAGCGTAGAATCCATCTTGGACACCAAAGTCACCCTTTCATATCGAATTAAACCCACAGCAACGATACCACCGCGAACCATCTTTTTACCTAGCGAGACAACCCATCGAGCTTCTCAGAGCGGCGCCCGCCACGATAACGAGCCGGCGGGCCCCCGCCCGTTGGCCCCAGAATCTTTCCGCAGGACAGAAGGAGGCCCCACCGCACGTAGTGCGCAGCGGGGCCTCCGACATGTCCGAGGACGATTGTGGGGGTAACGGGCAGGGGCCCGCCGAACCATGTTAGGCAGCCGGGCAGATCTTCTTGAAGAGCTCGATGACGTCGTCGAGCGTCGCCTCGCGCGGGTTGCCCGGGAAGCAAGCATCGGCCATGGCGTCCTTGGCCAGGACCTCGATCTCGTCAGCCTTCATGGCCTCGCAGACGTGCGGGATGTTCACGTCAGCGGAGAGCTGCTTAACGGCGGCGATAGCGGCGTCGGCAGCCTCATCGGTGCTCATGCCCGTGGTGTCAACGCCCATGGCGACGGCGACCTTGGCCAGGCGCTCGGCGCAAACCGGCTTGTTGAACTCCATGGCAATCGGCAGCAGCATGGCGCAAGCGACGCCGTGCGGGGTGTCGTAGTGAGCGGACAGGGTGTGAGCCATGGCATGGTCGATGCCCAAGCCAACGTTAGAGAAGCCCATGCCGGCGACATACTGACCAAGAGCCATGCCCTCGCGGCCGGAGCCGGGCTGGCCGGACTTGGCCTCGGCAACGGAGTCGCGCAGGTTCTCGCTGATCAGCTTGATGGCCTCAAAGTGGAACATGTCGGAGAGCTCCCAAGCGCCCTTGGTGGTGTAGCCCTCGATGGCGTGGGTCAGAGCGTCCATGCCGGTGGAAGCGGTCAGGCCGGCGGGCATGGAAGCCATCATGTCGGGGTCGACGACGGCGACCTCGGGGGCGTCGTTGGTGTCGACGCACACGAACTTGCGGACCTTCTCGGGGTCGGTGATGACGTAGTTGATGGTCACCTCAGCAGCGGTACCGGCGGTCGTCGGCACGGCGATGGTGAACACGGCGTGGTTCTTAGTGGGAGCAACGCCCTCGAGGCTGCGGACATCGGCGAACTCGGGGTTGTTGATGATGATGCCGATGGCCTTGGCAGTGTCCATAGAGGAGCCGCCACCGACGGTCACGATAGCATCAGCCTCGGCGGCCTTGAAGGCCTCGACGCCGTCCTTGACGTTCTGGATAGTGGGGTTGGGCTTGATCTCGGAGTAGAGGCTCCAAGCGATGCCGGCGGCATCGAGCTCGTCGGTCACCTTAGCGGTAACGCCAAACTTGACCAGATCGGGATCGGAGCAGACGAAAATCTTCTTGTAGCCGCGACGCTGGAGCTCGCCGGGGATCTCCTTGATGGCGCCGGAACCATGATAAGAAATGGTGTTGAGAACGAAACGATTAGCCATTGATAGCCTCCCATCGTGTGCGGGGCACCCATTACGCCCCACGCTATGGCTCCCATCCTAACGCTTTTGAAGCGAAAAACGCGTGAGAATGTCAGATTATTTAAAGCGTTTCAACAACTGGTATCGTCACCGCCTGACCACTAAACAAAGAAGGGGCAGCCGAGATGACCGTCCCCTCCCCATTATTGATCAGTGTGGCAAGGGGTCAGCCCCTTGCCACATCCTGCCGCTATTTTTGGCAGGCCTCTTTCCAATCTTCGCAGGCGCGCTTCCAGCGAAAACGCAGGTCGCGCTCGCGGTCGATAAACATGATGGCAAACGCCACGAACAGCAGCACGCTCGCCACCGCAATAGCGTGCAGCCCCATGCGCTCAATACACCAGTTTCCCAGCACAGCGCCAAACACAAAGGTAAAGATCACGCCAAAGTACAGCAGGCCGTTTTCCAAAAAGCCGCGCTTGTGGGTGATGATGTAGTCGTCCACGTTTTGCAGCGCATTGCGCAGGTTACCGATACACATGGTCGTGGCAATGCCGTGACCGTGGATCTTGCGGAAGCTCTCGACCTGCATACCGCAGGCAAACGAGATGAGGCAGTTGGCGAGCAAGTTGTAGCCGCCGCCGGGGATAAAGCTCACGCCCAGCAAGATGACGGCTTCAAAGAACACCGTCACCTGGCGCCAGTGAATCACGCTGCCAAACCGTTCGTGTACCAGGTCGGCAAGCATAATGCCCACGGCAAACGACACCACAGGGAAGAAATAGCGCCCCGCGAGCGCCCAATTGCCCTCCGAGATGCTCACGCCCACCAGCAAGATGTTGCCCGTCTGCGCGTTGGCGAAAACATGGTCGCGCCCAATGTACGAATAAACGTCCATAAAGCCACCGGCGAGCGCCAAGATGATGCCCAGCTCAATAGACTCCGATATCTGTTTGGCACGCTGCATCGTCGTGCGCCCTCCTTGTTGACGACCCTCTCGTGCGTTGGCGGAAACATAGCCGCCGTTCATACTGTAACCCATTGACAACATGGCGCGCCCGCGAGACGGACTCCCCAACGCGCAGATACACCGTCTGGAAACAAACGGCGGGCGCGGCATCGACACACGACACCTCGTGTACTCCACCAGTCTTTTTAGCCCCGTCCCAAAAAGACTGGTTACAATTACGTGCAGCATACAAACACCGGGAGGAATCGTGGCAAAAAAGCCCCAGGACGCTCAGCACAACCAGCACGGCAAGCATGCCCAACGCGGCCAGCAGCAAAAGCGTGGAAGCAAAACCCAGGGCTCGCGCCCCGCGCATGCCCCGGCAGCGCCTGTCCGCCCCTGGCGCCCGGGCCGCGATAAGTTCCTCCCCGTCAGCCGCGCCGACATGGATGCGCGCGGCTGGGACCAGTGCGACTTTGTCTACATCTGCGGCGACGCCTACGTGGACCATCCCAGCTTTGGCATGGCCATCATCAGCCGCGTCCTCGACGCGCACGGCTACAAGGTGGGCATCATCTGCCAACCCGACTGGACCGACCCCGCCAGCATCACCGTGCTCGGCGAGCCGCGCCTGGGCTTTCTCGTCAGCGCCGGCAACATGGACTCCATGGTCAACCACTATTCGGTGACCAAGCACCGCCGCCACACCGACGCCTATACCCCCGGTGGCGAGGAGGGACACCGCCCCAACCGTGCCGTCACGGTCTACGGCAACCTCATCCGCCAGACATTCAAGGACGCCCCCATCATCATCGGCGGCATCGAGGCAAGCCTGCGTCGCTTGGCCCACTACGACTACTGGCAGGACAAGCTCAAGCGCTCGGTACTGCTCGACTCGGGCGCCGACATCCTCATCTACGGCATGGGCGAGCACGCGATTGTCGAGATCGCCGACGCGCTCGACGCGGGACTGCCCGTCGATCAGATTACCTATATCAACGGCACCGTCTACCGCACGGGTTCGCTCGACGAGGTCTACGACTACGACCTGCTGCCCAGTTGGGACGACCTTACCGCCGACAAGCTCAACTACGCGCGCAGCTTTAACGTGCAGCAGCAGAATATGGACCCCATCACCGGACATCGCCTGGTAGAGCCCTACCCCAACAGCGTCTATGTGGTGCAGAACCCGCCGTCGGCGACGCTCACCACCGACGAGATGGACGAGGTGGCCGAGCTCCCCTACGCACGCGATTGGCATCCCGATTACGACGCGGCGGGCGGCGTGCCGGCCTTTGCCGAGATCAAGTTTTCGATCAGCTCCAACCGCGGCTGTTTTGGCGAGTGCTCGTTTTGCGCGCTCACCTTCCACCAGGGCCGCGTGCTGCAGATGCGCAGCCACGACTCGATCATGCGCGAGGCCGAGCTGCTCACGCGCGATCCCGAGTTTAAGGGCTATATCAACGACGTGGGCGGGCCGACGGCCAACTTTAGCCGTCCCGCCTGCGACAAGCAGCTCAAGCACGGCGTATGCAAGAACAAGCGCTGCCTGTGGCCGAGCGTGTGCAAGAACATGGTGGTCGACGAGAGCGGCTACACCCAGCTGCTGCGCGACCTGCGCCAGCTGCCGGGCGTCAAGAAGGTCTTTGTCCGCAGCGGCATCCGCTTCGACTACACCATGGCCGATGCCTCGGACGAGTTTTTGCGCGAGCTGCTGGAGCACCACGTCTCGGGCCAGCTACGCGTAGCACCCGAGCACGTGAGCGACGCGGTGCTTTCCGTGATGGGCAAACCGAGCCGAGCCGTCTACGACGCATTCTGCCGTAAATTTGAACGCTTGAACCGCGAGTACGGACTCAAGCAGTACGTGGTGCCGTATCTGATCTCGAGCCATCCCGGATCGACGATGAAGGAAGCCGTGGACCTTGCCGAAGCCGTGCGAGACATGGGCTACATGCCCGAGCAGGTGCAGGACTTCTACCCCACGCCGTCCACCATGTCGACGTGCATGTACTACACCGGCGTGGACCCGCGCACCATGGAGCCGATCTATGTGGCGCGCGACCCGCACGAAAAGGCCATGCAGCGCGCGCTCATCCAGTATCGCAAGCCCGAGAACTACAAGCTCGTGCGCGAGGCGCTAGAGAAAGCCGGCCGTCGCGACCTGATCGGCTACACCAAGCATTGCCTGATCCGTCCCGTGCCGCCACGCCCGGGCGAGACATCTGCCGGCGGCGGACATGGCACCGGCAAGAAGGGCGGCAAGGGCTACGGTGGCGCTGGAGCCAAGGGACCCAAGGGCAGCAAAGGGCACAGCGGCATGTCGCGCGCGCAGAACACCGCCGGGCGCAACCGTGCGGCTCAGGGGCGTCAGGGTGCCAACGGAGGCGGTCGCCGCAACTAAGGCAGCAGTGCGCTCGCTGCATCCATACCACACGCGTGGCGCAGCGAGCGCATTGCCTCAACGAGGATGACGCCGGCGATAGCGACCGTGACCACCACGTCGACCGGCGTGTTCACAAACCACAGCATGCCCATGAGATACGACCCGGCATTAAAGGCAAAGTGCAGCAGGATCGTGTAGCGGAGCTTTCCGGTCGTCACGAGCACCCAACCAAAGATGAGGCCGGCGGCACCCGCGTAGCAACCCTGCACCCAATTCATGTGCATAAAACCGAAGATTGCCGCCTGCAGCACAATCGCCGCGGCGACACCCCACGTGCTTGGGGCCGCCCAGGGCACTATGGCGCCGTCTTGCGCACTCGCACGACGCCGGCGCTTCCAGAGCGGACGGCACTGGGGATTAAACGCACGCAGCGAAAACTCAAAGATGACACCGCGCACCAGGAGCTCTTCGCAAAACGGCGCGCCGAGCACCGTGGTCAGGACGGCAAGAGGACTGGTATCGCCCATGCCCGTTTCCTCGACAAGCTCGCTGTAGTCGGCCGCGGCATCGGGCAACAGCGACAGTACGGCGTCGGTCACGTAGCTAACGACCACCTGCAGGGCAAGACCGATCACGATAACGCAGGCGATGCGTTTCCACGCCCCACGCGCTCCCCCGCCGAGCGGATACTCGCTTTGCGAACGCGTCATAAACGAGCGCGGCCACAGATAACGCCACCACAGCAGCGCCATCAAAAACGACGCCGTCTGAGCGGCGGCCTGAAGCAATTGAATGTCGAGGTCATCGATCGAAAAACCCATGAACACCGATGCGACGCCAAGGGCGGAGAACAAAACGACGCTCAGGGCAATATCGACAGCGACGACGCCAAAACAGGCGAGCGCCCACGCTATCGCATTGAGCATGCCAACCTCCTCAAAACCCGGCACTGAGGGACGTTCCTTAACTGCCGGCAGACAAGTAACGTCCCCAAGTACCGGCAGTTTGGGACAGTCATTGTTGATGAGAATCGGGTGCAGTGCCAAAGGCCCCGCTGGGCGAGATGTCGAACGGGAAGGTGCCGCAGCGATTGAACGCGGCGATAAACATGCGGATGGCGTTGGACGGCGTGGTGCCCACGAGCTGGGTTGCCGCCGCGAAGGCCGCCTTTTCCTCGGGCAAGACCTTCGCGACAACCGGGGTCATGTGTTCTGCCATGGCGCTTCCTTTTTGAAACAACGGTAGTGCGGATAGATGCGGGGCACGCGGCTTGGCGACGGGCTGTGAAGGCAACCCGATTGGCCCGCATCTGGAGTTTGTTTCTGCGGCGTTGGTATTATATGGTATTCCTAAGTTATACCCGGCAGATAGAATACCACACCCGGTCCCATGGGGACGGAGAAAAGACGGATGATTTTGTTGCTGGGTTAGTATTTAGAGCGTGATGATGTCCGAGATATCGAGGGCCTAAGCGTCGGCGTATGGCGCGCCCAGGCTGGGTATCCGGCGCATGGCGCCCTATTGTCTTGCATAATTTCGCTTATGCCATGCATAAAAAGACGGGGGCACCCCTTCTCGTCCCAACGTACCCCCGCTTGTACCGTGCAAAAACCGGAGTTTTCAGCATCGCGGCCCCCGCAGGCGGTGCCGCGAATCGTGGACGCCGCGCGATTGGCGTCGTTTTGGGGCACGGCGCGACGCGAAACGCGCGTTATCGCCGCGCCGGACGCCGTCAGCCAACCCAAATCGCCTGCCGAAGGATCCCGCTAGCTCAAAAAGACGATTCCGGCGCGTATGCAGTCACCCCGGCTTGCTGAAAACTCCCGAAAATGCACGGCGCGCCCCGGGGGACCCGTGCGCGCCACGAAAAACACGCCCGCATCCAAAAGAATGCGAGCGCGAAAGCCGGATGTCGGCAAGGGCGCCAGGCAGCGGGCGAAATCCCCGGCGTGTCCGCCCGGGCACCGCAGCCGCCGCGCGTCAGCAGAAAACCTCATGCCCTGCGTCGATGTCGGCCCCCGCATACGCGAATCTCCAACTAGGTCGATAGTCCGTATCTCTTGCCACGACCGTCTCCGCGCGTTTCCACGAAGAAGACTCGCCCCACCTAATACTGAGCCCACTAAAAGGGCCCCGAGCATAGTCTGCTCGAGGCCCAAACTCGTGTCGCCTTACCGCGCGACGCGTATGTTACTTGCGCTTGCCGCCGCCGTCACCGGGGCGACGGGAGCTGCCGCCGCGCTTGCCGCCACGGCTGTTACCATAGCTGCCACGGTTATCGCGACCGCCGGCACGGCCGCCACGGGAGCCGACCTGGTTGCTGCCACGTCCGCCGCGATAGCCGCCGCGGCGCTCTTCGCGGGTATCGTCGTAGTTGCGCCAGTCATCGCGACGATCTCGACTGGCACGCGGGTCGCGACGATCGCGCGACTCGCCAGAACGGCCGGCGCCACTGCGGCCGCCATTGCCGCGAGCATCCTTGCGACGCTCACCGCCGCGGCCGCCGCGCTCTTCAAAGCGCTTGCCGCCACGGGACTCGCCGCCGCGGCCGCCGCGCTCGTCATCGCGACCGGAACGACGACGGTCGCCCGCGCCGCGCTTGCCGCCGCGCGAGCCACGGCCCTCGTCCTCGCGCTCAACACGGCGACGACCGCCGCGGTCCTCGTCCTCGCGGCGACGGCGATGTGCCTCGCCCTGGAACTGCTTGGCACGGCGCTCGGCACGGTTGCCGCGCGGGGCCGGCTCGACGGCACCAGCACCGGCACGCTCCTCGGCAGCCACCTCGCGGGCCACGCTCTCCACGGCCTCGTCCACGCGAGCCTGAACGCCCTCGCGCACGCGGGTCTTGCCGCCGCGCTTGGGACGGCTCGGGCGCTCGCTGTCGCCGCGACGCTCATCGCGACCACGGTTGGAACGACCGGCCACATCGCCGTAATCGTCGCCGTTGCGCTTGCCGTCGCGACGCGCCTGCTCAAGCTTCTTCTTGCTCTTGGACTTACCGCGCTTGGTCTTCTTCTTCACCTTAAAGGCCGCAGGGTCGCGCTCGGGATCAACCGCGGGCGGATTGGGGCCCACGTGCAGGTCGCCGGCCTCGTAGATGTCGGCAGTCTTGTCCATGAGCTTCTCGATCTCGTAGAACTCATCCACGTCCTGCTCGGTCACAAACGTGATGGCCCAGCCCAGCTCGCCGGCGCGGCCCGTACGGCCAATACGGTGGATGTAGTCGGTCGGCTCGGCCGGCACGTCAAAGTTCACGACGTAGCGCACGTCGCTGATGTCGATGCCGCGGGCGAGCACGTCGGTTGCCACCAGCACGTCGACGGTACCGTCGCGGAAGGCCGAAAGCGCGCGCTCGCGCTGGGCCTGGCTGCGGTTGCCATGAATCGCGGCGGCCTTGATGCCCTTGCGCTCCAGACGACGGCAGCAGCTGTCGGCACGGTGCTTGGTGCGCATAAAGACGATGGTGCGCTCCGGGCCTTCCTTTTTGAGGAACTCGGGCAGCAGGTTGTTCTTGGCCTCGATGGACACCGGGAACACAAACTGGTCGACGGTGTCGGCGGTCGACGTGGCGGGCGCGATCTCCACGCGGGCCGGGTCGCTCACTAGGTCGGTAATCTCGCCCACGGCCTCCTCGTCGAGGGTCGCCGAGAACAGCAGCGTCTGGCGCTCGGCCGGCGTCTCGCGCACAATACGGCGAACGGCGGGCAAAAAGCCCATGTCAAGCATGCGGTCGGCTTCGTCGAGCACCAGCACCTTGACCTCGTCCAGGTGGCAAGCGCCCTGCTCGATCAGATCGACCAGACGGCCCGGCGTTGCGACCAGGATGTCGCAGCCGTACTTGAGGGCAGCGGTCTGCGGCTTGTAGCTCACGCCGCCCACAACGGTCACGGCAACATGGCCGGTGACGTCGGCGATCTTGCTCGCGACCTCGTCGATTTGCTGGGCGAGCTCGCGCGTAGGGGTGATGACGAGCATCACGGGGCCGCGGCCGTTGCCCTCGGGCTTTTTAGCACCGCGACGACGGTTACGGCCGCCGCGCTCGCGCACAGGTTTGGGAGGAGCGATGTGCTCCAGATTGTTCATGGTCGGCAGCAAAAAGGCGGCCGTCTTGCCGGTGCCGGTCTGAGCGGCGGCAAGCAGGTCGCGGCCCTCGAGCACCACGGGGATCGAACCGGCCTGCACGGGCGTCGGCGCCGTGTAACCCAGGTTCTCGATGGCACGAAGTATCTCGTCCGAAAGACCCAGCTCGTCAAAGGCGGGCAGGTTCTCGGTAGCGGACTCGACGGTCTCGGCGGCGCTGGCCTCGTCGGCCGCATCGAAGGCAGCCTGGGCCATGGCCTCGCGGGTCTCGTCCAGGATCTCGGCGTCGGTGACGTCGGATACAGAATTACGCATATGTTGTTGTTCCTTATCTGCACGCGCAAGGGGCACGGCATGCGGCCGCGCGGGCGTGCTTGGTAGTGCGCTAGTACATACAAAAACGGGTGCGCACAGAGAGGACGTTGCTCAGCACGCTGGCGATCGCTTTGGCAGCCATATCACGCGCCGTCCAGACGCAGCAGCTCTAAGCGATGGAGCAGATTCGCCGCCGGTTAGTATACCCGTACTCCGTATGCCCCCACGTAAACCACAGATGACGAGGCGGACGGGGTGGGTCTGGGCCAATTGTCTCAATCTGTAACAGTTACGAGGCAAAACCAGGTCTACACGTTACGAATCGAGACAAACCAAAACCTCGCAAAACAACATCTCGATTTGTAACAGATAGAGGTCATTTTCCCTGCCAGATGTTACAGATCGAGATGTTAAGCAACCGCCGAATTGTTTGTCTCAATCTGTAACAGTAACTCGGCAAAAACGGAACTAGATGTTACAGATTGAGACGAAGGGCGAGGATGGTGCGCTAACTTAGCAGTCGACCCCCGTATCGGAATGTCATACATTTCAACTTTTGCCATACACCCCCAGGGGGTATGGGTGTATAGTATCGAGAGGTTAACAATTCCAACACCGAACCACAGAAAGGAGAAGCCATGGCTCAAGATAAGTTTGACGTAGGCGGCATGACATGCGCCGCCTGCCAGGCGCACGTGGACCGCGCCGTGAGCAAGCTCGACGGCGTCCAAAGCGTCGCGGTCAACCTACTCGCCGGTTCCATGATGGTCGACTACGACCCCGCGCAGGTCTCCCCCGACGATATCTGCACCGCCGTCGACCGCGCGGGCTACTCGGCCTCACCCGTCAGCACGGGCACCGGTGCCGCCGGCTCAAACGGCAGCGCGCAAGCCAGGTCCGGCGCCGCTCATATGGAGTCACCTACCAAAAAGCTGGAGGCCACCGCCTCCGCCATGCGCACCCGCCTCATCGTCTCGATCGTCTTCCTCATCCCACTGTTCTACGTAGGCATGGGACACATGCTCGGCTGGCCGCTGCCCAGCGTCTTCACCGACCACACCCACAGCATGACGCTGGCGCTCACCGAGCTCGTCCTGCTCATCCCCATCGTCTACGTCAACGACGCGTACTTTATCAACGGCTTCAAATCACTCGTGCACGGCGCGCCCACCATGGACGCCCTCATCGCCGTCGGTGCCACCGCGTCGATCGCCTGGTCGCTCTACGCTATGTTCATCATGGCCGACCAGCTGGCCACAGCTCAGGTGCACGAGGCCATGATGACAGGCATGGACAATCTGTATTTTGAGAGCGCGGGCACGATCCTGTCGCTCGTCACCGTGGGCAAATACCTCGAGACGCGCAGTAAGTCCAAAACCGGCGGCGCCATCGAGGCGCTCATCGATCTGGCGCCTAAAACCGCGACCGTCGTTGCCGACGACGGCAGCGAAACCACCGTCGACGTCGATAGCATCCTTCCCGGCCAGGTCCTGCGCGTGCGCCCCGGCGAGTCAATCCCCGTCGACGGCGTGGTGCTCGAGGGTAGCTCGGCCGTGGACGAGAGTGCGCTCACCGGCGAGTCAATCCCCGTGGAAAAGACCGCCGGCGACACCGTCAACGCCGCCACCGTCAACCGCACCGGCTCGTTTACCTTCCGCGCCACGCGGGTTGGTGCCGAGACATCACTCGCCAAGATCATCCAGCTCGTCGAGGACGCCAACGCCACCAAGGCGCCCATCGCCCGCATGGCCGACAAGGTCGCCGGCGTGTTCGTGCCCGTGGTGTTCGTGATCTCGGCCGTAACCTTTGCGGTGTGGATGGCACTGACCGGCAGCATGAACGAGGCACTCACCTCCGCCGTGGCCGTGCTGGTGATCAGTTGTCCCTGCGCGCTCGGCCTAGCCACGCCCGTCGCTATTATGGTAGGCACCGGCAAGGGCGCCGAGATGGGCATTCTGTTTAAGAGCGCCGAGGCGCTGGAGAGCCTGCGCAGCGTGGGTACCGTGGTGCTCGATAAGACGGGTACGGTCACCCGCGGCAAACCTGCCGTGACCGATATCGTGGTAGCCACGCGCGCCGACGGCTCGCCCGCCATGAGTGAAAAGGCGTTACTGAAGCTCGCTGCCGCGCTGGAGCGCTCGAGCGAGCATCCGCTGGCCGAGGCGATTATGACCGAGTGCGAGGTGCGCGGAATCGTGGCGCGCATGGTCGAGGACTTTGCCGCCGTGCCTGGACGAGGCGTTACGGCGCGCGAGGGACAAAACGCCATCGCTGCCGGTAACGTTCGCCTGATGAGCGAGCTGGGCGCGGAGGTGCCCGCCGGTCTTGCCGAGCGATTCGCCGTCGAGGGCAAGACACCGTTGTTCTTTGCCAAGAACGGCGAGCTTGTCGGCACCATTGCCGTAGCTGACGAGGTCAAGGAGACGAGCGCTGAGGCCATCGCTGTAATGCGTTCGCTCGGCGTCGACGTGCACATGCTCACCGGCGACAACCGCGTCACGGCCGAAGCAATCGCCCGCTGCGTAGGACTGAGCAGCAAGCAGGTCATTGCCGACGTGCTTCCCGCCGACAAGGAACGCCACGTGCGCGAACTGCAGGATGCGGGCGGCAAGGTCGCCATGGTGGGCGACGGCATCAACGACTCCCCTGCCCTGGCGCGCGCCGACGTGGGCCTTGCTATCGGCACCGGCGCCGACATCGCCAAGGAAGGGGCAGATGTGGTACTCATGCGCAGCGACCTCATGGACGTCGCCCGCGCTATCGAGCTTTCGCGCGCCACGATTCGCAACATCAAGCAAGACCTGTTCTGGGCGCTGTTCTACAACGGCATCGGCATTCCGCTCGCTGCGGGAGTGTTCTTCCCCCTCACCGGCTGGCAGCTCTCGCCGATGTTTGGCGCCGCAGCCATGAGCCTGTCGAGCGTGTGCGTCGTGTCCAATGCTCTGCGCCTGAAATCCTTTAAGCCTAAAGTGGCAAAATAGGCTCACCATTACGTCCATTTAGAACGGGCTTTCCAGGTGCCCGAGATTGACCTGAAAGAGGAGCGACGCGTACTTTGGTACGCGAGCGACGGCTTGAAGGTCAAGGTCGGGTGCCTGGGAAAGCCGACATAACAGAGAGGAATACCCATGCGTTACACAATTAAGACTTCCGGCCTTATGTGTGGCCACTGCGACGCTACTGTCGAGACGGCACTGCTCAACGTTGCCGGCGTGACCGACGCCGATGCCGATCACGAGACTCAGACGGTACAGGTGGAGTGCGCCGACACCGTGGCCGCTGAGCAGCTCGCTGCCGCCGTCGAGAGCGCCGGCGAGAAGTTCCACGCCCTGTCCGTGACCGCAGCCTAGCTGCTACCAGAAGCATTCGACCCCATCGACCAGAAACGAGGACCCGCCATGATGGCAGACCGCAAATCGGTGAACCGTATGCTCAAGACGGCGCGCGGCCAGATCGACGGCATCCTGCGGATGGTCGAGGAGGACCGCTACTGCGTCGATATTTCCACGCAGCTCATGGCCACACAGGCACTCCTCGCGCGCATTAACGCCGACGTGCTCAAGGCGCATATCGAGGGCTGCGTGACTTCGGCAATCGAATCGGGCGACGAAGACCTCAAAGCCGCGAAGCTCGCCGAGATCGAACGCGTCGTCGACAAGCTCTCTAAGTAATCGGCGCATTGAGGACAAACCACTTTGCACCGTCTTGATGTTCCGAGGACAGGTATGTTTGCACCACATTGGTGCAGATTAACCTGTCCCCCCTGCTCTAAATCGGGTATAAAGGCGTGCGGCATATCGAATGAAAGGCAATTTGCATGAATGACTTTATGAAGGGCCGCAATGGCGCCGACGAGCTCACCATCGTGATGGGTTTTGCGGGCATCGTCATCGCGATGATCGGATCGATGGCCCGCATCCAGTGGCTCAGTTGGATCGCCATCGCCGTCATCGTGATCGGCGTGCTGCGCGGCCTGTCCAAAAACATCGACGCACGTCGCAAGGAGAACGACGCCTTCGTCGCCGGCTCGGCTAAGGTCCCCGGCTTGGGCAAGTTTGTCGCCAGCTTGGGTGGCGGCGCTGCAGCGGCCAGCACCTCACGCGCGGCCGGCACCAGTAAGGAAGACTTTGAGCGTGCCAAGCGCACGGCCAAGAAGATGTGGAAAGGTCGCAAGACCACGGCATACCTCAAGTGCCCCAACTGCGGCCAGATGCTCTCCGTTCCCAAGGGCAAAGGCAAAATCCGCGTCACCTGCCCCAAGTGCCACGCCAAGATGGAGACGCGCTCGTAGCCGCTATACCGCAGGACAAAATAAAAGCCGAGGCCTCGCACTGGGACCTCGGCTTTTTTGAATGCGACAAAGGGCCCGCCCCCGTCACACCTACGCCACGCCGTCGCGGGCAAGCTCCTCGGCAAGCGCCTCGGCTGGCATGGCCATAATCGTGTCGAGCTCGGCGTCCACCTCGGGAATACGCCTCACCTTGAGTTTGCGCACCAGATCGCCACGACACATCACGTGCATCGGCTCGCGCAGAGCGCACAGGTCATCGAGCGGGTTCTCGCGCGTCACCAGGATATCGGCAGCCTTGCCGCACTCGATCGCACCGGTCTCGCCGCCCAGCCCCAGCAGCTCAGCATTGACCTGCGTAGCCGTATGCAGCGCAAACGCATTGCTCACGCCCACGTACTTGGCAAAAT
The DNA here is from genome assembly GCF_052064015.1 of Collinsella sp. HCP3S3_D1. NCBI lineage: Bacteria > Bacillati > Actinomycetota > Coriobacteriia > Coriobacteriales > Coriobacteriaceae > Collinsella > Collinsella sp. HCP3S3_D1. The sequence continues at coordinate 34,345 of NZ_JBQHWK010000004.1, read as the reverse complement.
AGGCCACCTCGCGCCACATGTCGTACTGGGTCACGAACGGGCAGCTCGAATCCGTACCCAAACCTACCTTGATACCGGCTTCCAGCGCCGCACGAGCGCTCTCGATAATGCCCGAGCACACGATATCGCCGTTCTTCTTTTGCGTGTCAGTCGAATGAGTCTTCTCCGGATCGAGCAGCACAAACGGCAGTGCGGGGCTGATCGTGCAGGTCACACTCGGCGCACGCCCCTCGAGCTGAGTTCCCGCGGCGCCGCGGTACAGCTCCAGGATCTCGGGCGTCAACGGAGCGCCGTGCTCGATCGTATCGACGCCGGCCTCGAGCGCGGCCTTCACGCCCTCGATGCTCTCGACATGAGCCATAACCGGAAGGCCCATATCGTGCGCTGCCTTGCACGCCGCCGCGGCAACCTCCACCGGCATACGCAGCACGCCCGGCTCGCCCACCTCGGTCGCATCGAACACACCGCCCGTTACGAACAGTTTAATGACGTCGGCACCGCGCGCATACAGGTCGCGCACCTGTTCGGCCGCCTCGGAGGGACTGTTGGCCACCTGGGCGAACAAGCCCGCGCCGTGGCCACCCGGCACCGTGACGCCCGTTCCCGGCGCCACCAAACGCGGACCCTGATACTTGCCGGCGTCGATAGCATCGCGCACAGCCAGATCGGCAAACAGCGGGTCGCCCGCGCCGCGCACCGTGGTCACGCCGCTTGCCAGTTGTTGTTGGGCGCTGCCCTTAAGAATATGGCGCACGATAGCGCGCCCCACGGGATTATCGAGCTTCTTCATCAGCGTGCCCGCATCGCCCGCCGAAACCGGCTTGCCCGAGCCGCACAGATGCACATGCATATTGATGAGGCCCGGCATGAGATACGCCCCGGCCAGGTCGAGGACCTCGGCACCTGCAGGCGCCTGCGCCACAGCACTCGGCCCCATCCACGTGATGACACCGCGCTCAACGGCCACGGCCATGTCGGGCTGCGGCTCCATATGCTCCGAACCATCCAGGACGGTCGCATTGATAAACAACGTGGAACGATCGGCAGACGCCATATCGAGCTCCTCCCTCACGATTAACTTGAACATTTGTCCATTATCACCTAATGCAGCAAACTAAAGTCGAACATATCGGTTAGCGGAGGGACGAGAGAGCTGTGAGGGCAAACGGAGACAGCACGGCAATGCTCCGGCCGTTCCAGCAAAACGTCTTGATTTGTAACAGGTAGACCAGGTTTTAGCAGCCAGATGTTACAGATCGAGATCTTTCGGCACCGCGTCCAGCCTTTGTCTCAATCTGTAACAGTTGGGTCGAATTTTGGCCGTTAGATGTTACAGATCGAGATATTCTCCAGCCCTGTCGTCAAACATCTAAATCTGTAACAGGTAGACAGGTTTTCGGCCTATAGATGTTACAGATTTAGATCTTTTAGCGGCAGCCAACCTTCTGTCTCGATCTGTAACAGTTACGAGGCCAAACGGCCTCTTGTTGTTACAGATCGAGACAAACTCGACAGGAACAACCACATCCGCGTTAGTCGTATCCCTCAGCGCCCATACCACTGACGCTTCCATCCCTCAGCCAAATCGGCCCGCTGCGAAATACCCGCCAGCCTCATCTTTTCAGCCAGCTTCCCCGGGTTCTTGAGTTCATCAAACGTGAACCTCAGCACCTTGTGCCCGAGCATTGTCAGATGAGACTCCCGCTGACGCTCTGCTACGAACGGGTCGACTGACTCCCGATCCCCACCATCCTGCAGGGTATACTTTCCTTTTCCGTCGAGCTCGCCAATCACGCACGTCCCGTCCTCGAGCCTCCAGAAATAATCGACCCGAAACACCTGGCTCGAATCGAGCGGATCGCGAAACTCCACCTGCAACTCTGGCACCGGAAAACCGTATGCAATAAAGAACGCTCGGAACCGAGACTCGCCACCATTTTCGGACAGCCCGTCCGCATGCGACGCAATCACCTGAGCTCTGCGATACCCGTGTCTGCCCTCGCAATCGGCCTGGAGCCGTTCGCAGAGGTCGTCGCGCGATATGCCCTTCGCCCGCAGCGCAGAATCGGCAATCGCCAGACCATATGAAAACGGCGCACGCAGCAGACAATCCTCCACCGTGCGCCAAAACGGCGTCACTCGCACGCCGTCGACGCACTCAAGCGCACCCGACGCCTGCGGACGCAGCAGCCTATATCCCGTACTCAACGCCACCGAACAACCCGTCTTGACCAAGTAACGCGGCCCGAGCAGATCATTCGGCACCTCCAGACCCCATATCAGCGCGGCGTCATACCCCCAAAACGCCCAATCGGGATGAAACTCCGCAAGCCCCTTGATGGTCCGCCGAGCCCGCTCCGGCGGCGTCAACGCATCCCATTCATGCTGAAAACAGAATAGGTGCGATTCGGGCTCCGCAATATCGTCTGTGCCCACATGGCGCCGCAGCCACATGAGCTCGGCATTATCGTGCGTCGCAAGCAGCACGCCTTGTTCAGCCGCCTCCGTGAGCCTGGCAAGCATCCTATTCCGCGCCAAAGTGCTACGTGTTGCATGTTTGTGTTTGAAAACGGTATTAGACACTTCCATCACCACCACGTCAGACAAATGGACCATCGTCACCGTTGCCTCCGCTGACAAATGTCTTGATCTGTAACAGGAAGACAGTCTTTGAGCCTCTAGTTGTTACAGATTTAGATTGTTCGGCACCGCGCCCAACCTTTGTCTCGATCTGTAACAGTTAGGTCGATTTTTGGCCTGTAGATGTTACAGGTTGAGACATTTCCCCAGCTAGGTGCCAAACATCTCGATCTGTAACAGTTGGATCGAGTTTTGGCCTGCAGATGTTACAGATCGAGACATCCCCCCTGCCGGGTTCCAAACATCTCGATCTGTAACAGTTAGGCGTTCTCCAGACCCCTAAACGTTACAGATTTAGACAAACCAGCAACGCCCAAGCATTCGTCTCGATCTGTAACGGGTAGACCGGTTTTTTGTCCCTAAACGTTACAGATCGAGATATAAAGGCAGAAGGCAAGGCAGGCGGCAGATGCCCATCCCCTACTCCCATTCCTGTTTGTAGATGTTGAGTGACTTTACGTAGCGCCCCTGGGCGCCCATGATGTCGCGAACCAGCCGTAAGAAGAAGCTGATACACGAGGTATCGAAGCCATCTTCTAGGTCCTCAGGATGCACGGCGCCAGGCCCGTCGACCGCCGTATCGCTCAGGCGCGCAATGTCGTAGAGGTAAAGCTGCCCCGCCGTCAGCCAGACATCGTCGACGCACGCGAGGCGCACCGCAATCGCGCCATCGCGCCAGTGCTCCTTTTGCACGATATGCGGATCGTAGACGTCAAAGCGACGGTCGGTACGCGTGTCACGCAGCGCGACCATACCGGTCGCGGGATCCTTATCCAAAATGCCAAAGCGCGAAAAATAGTGCGTGTCGCGCACCTGCTCGAGCCGTCTGAGCGAGACGGGCGAAAGCGACGCCGGCGGCTCGTCAACATACAGCTCAAGCAGCGTCTTGCCATGGTAATAGGGACGCTCGAACAGCAGCCAATCGGTAAATGCCATGTTATAGGCCATGATTTCATTTTGCGAGGGCTCCTCGCAATAGCTGAGCCATGGATCGACTATCACTTCGAACTGTGTACGCGCCGACTCCAAAAACTGAAACTTGCGCAGCATCCAAAACTGGGCCATGCCGGCAATATCGTCACCGACGGCCTCGGCCAGACGTCCCCGGTCCAAAACATGATCAGCCATGGCATCCTCCTCAAACTGATAAACCTCAATTTGAGCTTACGAGGAGGGCGGGTGGTCGCCGCCATCACGGGCGAAATGGGCATCGGGCTGCAAACCAGATGCTGACCAAGCACTTGACGGGATACTTGCAGATTATACAAATTGCCACAAAATCGCGGGTAGAACTAGACGAATCACCCGCGCCGCTGTCCGCAAACAACTAAAGCCGCCACATAAACAGCAGAGCGCAACGGGCGCAAACGCCAACGGGTAGGCAGCCAAACGTCGGCAAACGAGCAAAACGCTCGCAAACCCGCAAGGAGTGTCCCCGGATGCCGGCATATAAGGAACGTCCCCAGCTGCCGGCACTTGGGGACGTTCCTTATATGCCGGCCGTTGGGGACAGCCCTTGCCGATTCGATTGTTGAGTAACTCCGTGATTGTCTTACAGCCCCAGCGCCTCGGCGACCTCGGCTGCGCAGGCGAGGGCATCGGCCATGGCACTCACCACGAGCGAGCTGCCGTTGCGGGCATCGCCGGCCACATACACCGGCGCGGCATCCGCGGCAACGCCATCCACGCGAGCCGCAAGATGCGAGTCCTCGGAGGCCATCACGGGCAACGGACGGCCCGCCGTGGCAATAGGCACGTCAACAGCGTCGAACACGCCGTGCTCCGGACCCGTAAAGCCACAGGCGATCAGCACCAGCTGGGCCGGCACCTCGTGCTCGGAGCCCGCAATGCGCTCGGGCTTGCCGGCCGACCAGTCCAGATCGACCACGCGCAGGCCCGCGGCAGCGCCCTTCTTGTCCAGCAATACCTCGAGCGTATCCACGCCCCAAGCACGCATCTCGCCGCCCATGGCAGCGATAGCCTCCTGCTGACCGTAGTCGGTCTTCTTCACATTGGGCCACTGCGGCCAAGGGTTGCTCGCCGCACGCTTATCCGGCGCGGCCGGCAAGAACTCAAACTGACGCACACTGCGTGCACCCTGGCGCACCGCGGTACCCACGCAGTCGTTGCCGGTATCGCCGCCGCCAATGACCACAACGTCCAGGCCGCGCGCGTTCACCGCGGGCTCACCTCCATCGAGCACCGAGACGGTCGAAGCCGTCAGGTAGTCCACGGCATACACCACGCCCGGGGCATCCACATTCGTAGCCAAAAGACCGCGGGGCGTACGAGCACCGGCAGCCACCACAACGGCGTCAAAACCATTGAGCTTGGCCGCCACCTCAGGGTTCGTAACGTCAGTACCCAGCTCAAAGACAATGCCCAGCTCGCGCATGAGCGCCACGCGGCGCTCGACCACGGACTTCTCGAGCTTCATGTTGGGAATGCCGTACATGAGCAGACCGCCTGGGCGGTCGTCGCGCTCAAACACCGTCACGCGGGCACCGCGACGCGCAAGTTCCCATGCAGCCACCAGGCCAGCCGGGCCGGAGCCCACCACGGCGACCGAGGGCGCGTCCTCCCCGGCCGGCTCAAAGCGACGCGGGCCGCCGTTTGCCCATTCGTGGTCGCTGATCGCGCGCTCGTTATCGTGAATCGTTGTGGGCTGGCCGTCGACCGAACCCAGGTTGCACGCAGCCTCGCACAGTGCCGGGCACACGCGGCTCGTAAACTCGGGCATGGGCGAGGTGAGCGACAGGCGCTCGGCCGCCTCGTCCCAGCGACCGCGATACACCAGCTCGTTCCACTCGGGAATCAGGTTGTGCAGCGGACAGCCACTCGGACGCGCCTTGCCAAAGCTCGCACCCATCTGGCAAAACGCCACGCCGCACATCATGCAGCGGCTCGCCTGGGCGCGGCGCGCATCGTCGTCGAGCTCCACGTACAGCGGATCGAAATCGCGGCTGCGCTCCTCCACGGGGCGCAGCTCGTGGGTCACGCGATCGATATCAAGAAAAGCACCGGGCTTACCCATGGCACTTACGCCTCCTTCTTGGTCGAAGCAGCAGGGCTGACAGCCACGGGCGCAGTGCCCGCTGCACCGCCCGCGACATCAAAGCGAGCGACATCCGCGGCGCTCGCGCGGCCGGTCACGATGTCAAACGCCAACTCCTCGGCCTGCGCGTGCGTCTTGCCCACGGCCTCGGCCGCAGCGACAATCGCCAGCACGCGCTCGTACTCGGTCGGAATGACCTTCACAAAGTGCTTGCTCATCGAGTCGAAGCTGTAGAGCAGCTTAATGCCGCGCGGACTCTGCGTCGCGTCCACGTGCTCCTGGATGAGCGCGCGAATCTGCGCCAGCTCGCCAACCGTCGGGGCCTTGAGTTCCACGCTCTCGTGGTTCACACGGGCTTCGAGCGTGCCGTACTGGTCAAAGACATAGGCCACGCCACCCGTCATACCGGCGGCGAAGTTCTGCCCGACCTCGCCCAAGATGAGCGCCAGGCCGCCCGTCATGTACTCGCAACCATGGTTGCCGCAGCCCTCGACCACCACAGTGGCACCGGAGTTACGCACGGCAAAACGCTGGCCTGCCAGGCCGTTAATAAAGCCGCGGCCGCTCGTGGCGCCAAAGAACGCCACGTTGCCCACGATGATGTTCTCGTCGAACTTGTAGGTCGCATGCGGGTTGGGGCGCACCGACACCTCGCCGCCCGAAAGGCCCTTGCCAAAGTAGTCGTTGGCGTCGCCGCACACGTTAAGCGTAATGCCGCGCGGCAGAAAGGCGCCAAAGCTCTGACCGGCCGAACCATCGCAATCGATGGTGATGGAGCCGGCGGGCAGGCCCTCGGGATGTGCCTTGGTCACCGCATTGCCCAGGATGGTGCCCACGCAACGGTTGACGTTGGCGATATCGGCGCGGAACCGAATCGGGCGCAGGTGCGCACGGGCATCGGCCGTATAGGGCACAAACAACGTGGAGTCGAGCGTCTTGTCGAGCTCGCTGTCCGCAGCCATCTGCGGCAGGAAGTGGCGACCGTCGGCGCCCGGGATATGGGCACCGAACTCGCAGGTCGCGCTCGTCAGCACGGGCGACAGATCAAGCAGGTTGGCCTTGCGGTTGCCCGGTACCTCGATCTGGCGCAGGCACTCGGGATGGCCGACCATCTCGTCGACGGTGCGGAAGCCCAGGCTCGCCATGACCTCACGCAGCTGCTCGGCAACAAAGAGCATAAAGTGCTCAACGTGCTCGGGCTTGCCGCGGAAGCCGCGACGCAGGCGACAGTTTTGCGTGGCGATGCCGGCCGGGCAGGTATCCTGCTGGCAGTCGCGCTGCATGAGGCAGCCCATGGAGATGAGCGGCATGGTCGCAAAGCCAAACTCCTCGGCGCCCAGCAGGCAGGCGACGGCAACATCGGTGCCGTCCATGAGCTTGCCGTCGGCCTCAAGCACCACGCGGGAGCGCAGTCCGTTTTGCAGCAATGTCTGCTGAGCCTCGGCAAGGCCGAGCTCCAGCGGCAGGCCGGCGTGCCAAATGGAATCGCGCGCCGCGGCACCCGAGCCGCCATTGTGGCCGCTGATCAAGATCTTGTCGGCGGCACCCTTGGCCACACCGGTGGCGATGGTGCCGACGCCGGCCTCGCTGACCAGCTTGACCGACACGCGCGCGCCGGGGTTGGCGTTCTTAAGATCAAAGATCAGCTCTGCCAGGTCCTCGATGGAGTAGATGTCGTGGTGCGGCGGAGGCGAGATCAGGCCGATGCCGGGCGTGGACTGACGGACCTCGGCGATCCAGGGGTAGACCTTCTTGCCGGGCAGGTGGCCACCCTCGCCGGGCTTGGCGCCCTGGGCCATCTTGATCTGAATCTCGAAGGCACTGCACAGGTAGCGGCTCGTTACGCCAAAGCGCGCACTTGCCACCTGCTTGATAGCGGAGTTCTTGGAGTCACCGTTAGCCAGCGGGGTCTCGCGACGCGGATCCTCGCCGCCCTCGCCCGAGTTAGAGCGTCCATGCAGGCGGTTCATGGCGATGGCCATGCACTCGTGCGCCTCTTTGCTGATAGAACCGTACGACATGGCACCGGTGTTAAAGCGGCGGACGATGTTGCGCGCGGGCTCCACCTCGTCGAGCGAAACCGGCGTGCGGCCGTTGGCATTAAAGTCGAGCAAGTCACGCAGGCGCACGGCACGGCCGGTGCGGTGCAGGCGGGCGCTGTACTCCTTAAAGGTGTCGTAGCTGTCCTCACGACAGGCGGTCTGCAGTAAGTAGACAGTCTGCGGATCAATGAGGTGATCCTCGCCGCCGAGCGGGCGCCACTTGGTCAGACCCAGCGTGGGCAGCTGATCGGGAGCCGGGCTCTTAAGGATAGCGAGCGCGGCGTCGTAGCGCTCGTTTTGCTCGCGCTCAACGTCCTCGACACCCATACCGCCCACACGGCTCACCGTGCCGGCAAAGTACGCGTTGACGAACTCCGGCGTAAAGCCCACGGCCTCGAAGATCTGCGCCGAATGGTAGCTCTGCACCGTGGAGATGCCCATCTTGGACATGATGGAAACGATGCCGGCGGTCGCAGCCTTATTGTAGTTGGCGATGCCCTGCTCGGCTGTCACGTCCAGATCGCCGTGCGCCGCCAGGTCGCGAATGCACGCATGCGCGCTGTACGGATAGATGCCGCTCGCGGAGTAGCCCACCAGCGCCGCAAAGTCGTGCGGAGACACGGCGTCGCCACACTCCACCACAATGTCGGCAAAGGTACGCACGCCGGCGCGGATCAGGTGGTTGTGCACGCAGCCCACGGCGAGCAGTGACGGCACGGGTACCTCGTCCGCTCCGGCGCGATCGCTCAACACCACGATGTTCACGCCGTCGCGGACCGCAGCCTCAACGTCCTCTGCAAGCTGCTTGAGCGCAGCCTGCAGCGCGCCCTCGTCGGCATCGCGGCGGTAAACGGCACGGAAACGGCGGGTCTTAAAGCCAACACGGTCAATCGCGCAAATGCGGTCGAACTCCTCCTCGCTCAGCAGCGGGCGCTCCAGACGCACCAGTTGGCAGGCCGTACGAGAGTCCTCGAGCAGGTTGCCGTGGTTGCCCAGGTAGAGCGTGGTCGAGGTGACCATATGCTCGCGCAGGGCGTCGATCGGCGGGTTCGTGACCTGGGCGAACAGTTGATAGAAATAGTCAAAGAACGAGCGCGTCTTCTTGGACAGGCAGGCCAGCGGCGCATCGATACCCATCGAGGCGAGCGGGGCCTTGCCCTGCTGGGCCATGGGGCGCACGACCTCGTCAACATCATCCCAGTGGTAGCCGAGCTTGGCCATACGCACGGCGGCAGGCACCTCGGCATCCTCGGCAGGCGTTGCCGCGGCGGGCTTGTCGAGCGCGTCAACGGTCAGCGTCTCCTCGGCAATCCAATCGCGGTAGGGCTTTTCCTTGGCATAGCGGGCGCGCAGCTCGTCATTGTAGATCACACGGCCGCGGGCAAAATCGACCTCGAGCATCTGGCCCGGTCCCAAACAACCGCTTGTCAGGATATTCTCGGGGCGCACCTCGATGGTGCCCACCTCGCTTGCCAGCATAAAGCGGCCGTCGCGCGTCACGTAGTAGCGAGCCGGGCGCAGGCCGTTGCGGTCAAGGGCGGCACCCAGCGTACGGCCGTCGGTAAAGGCGATGGCCGCCGGGCCGTCCCAGGGCTCCATGAGCATGGACTGGTAGGCATCGTAGGCGCGACGCTCCTCGCTCAGGTTGTCGTTGTGGTCCCACGGCTCGGGCAGCAACATGGACGCGGCACGCGTGAGCGGACGGCCGTTCATGACCAAAAACTCGAGCACATTATCCAGAATCGCGGAGTCGGAACCCTCACGGTTGATGATGGGCATCACACGCTCAAGATCATGCTGCAGCACGGGGCTGTACAGGTTAGGTTCGCGGGCGCGAATCCAGTTGACGTTGCCCTTGAGGGTGTTGATCTCGCCGTTGTGGATAATAAAGCGGTTGGGATGTGCGCGCTCCCAGCTAGGCGTGGTGTTGGTGGAGTAGCGCGAGTGGACGAGCGCCACGGCCGTCTTAACGGCGGCGTCGTTGAGATCGATAAAGAAGCGGCGCATCTGCGTGGCGACCAGCATGCCCTTGTACACGATGGTGCGCGAGCTCATAGAGCACACATAGAAGATCTTGTCGCGCAGGGCAAACTCGGCGTCGGCCTTCTTTTCGATGGTACGGCGGCACACGTACAGGCGACGCTCAAAGGCATCGCCGGCGGGCGTGTCGTCCGGACGGCCCAGGAAGGCCTGCAGGATGGTGGGCATGCAGGCGCGGGCCGTCTCGCCCAGATCGTGAGGGTCGACCGGCACCTCGCGCCAAAAGAGCAGCGGCACGCCGGCCTCGGCACAGCCTTCCTCAAACACGCGGCGGGCATCCTCTACGCCCTTGTCGTCCTGCGGGAAGAACAGCATGGCCACGCCATAGTCGCCCTCTGCCGGCAGAATCTGGCCGCACTTTTGAGCCTCTTTGCGGAAAAAGTGATGCGGAACCTGGAACAGGATGCCGGCGCCGTCGCCGGTATTCTTCTCGAGTCCCGTGCCACCGCGGTGCTCCAGGTTGACCAGAATGGACAGCGCATCGTCCAGAATCTGGTGGTGGCGCTCACCGTTGATATCGGCAAGCGCGCCGATGCCACATGCATCGTGGTCGAATTCGGGGCGATAAAGGCCCTGCTGCTGAGCGGAATCTGCCTGCATCGCGATCCTCCCCTAGATATTTAGACAGTCAGTTGAATAGGCATACTAGAAGCATCGCCGGCCCATTGTGTTTCCCGCCCGTTTCGAAACAATTGCGTAACGCACGCCCTGCGAGTGGACACCGCCGACCTCAAGGGCAACAACAAGGGCCCCAGGTTCGGCCTGTAAACTCACCGCTTCAAACATCTCAATCTGTAACAGGAAGACCCAATTTCGACGACTAACGGTTACAGATTGAGATGTTCTCGAGAGACGGTTACGAATGTCTCAATCTGTAACATGAAGGGCCGGTTTTGGCGGTCAGCTGTTACGGATCGAGATTTTCCATAGGACCATTTCTTCCTGTCTCGATCTGTAACACCTAGGCCCAATTTCCATCCCTAGTTGTTACAGATCAAGACATTTCGGCAACCCCCCTTTACCATCCTATTCAAATACAACAATTTTGTTAGTCATGGTCAAATTTCGAGCCTAAAACGGGTATCCTTTGCGGCGTCAAACAAACGGCACGCAGGAGTGCACCATGATCGACCATCTCAAATATCACTTTGGCTCCCCGCGCACCGGCGGCCACGGCGGACTCGACATCGCACGGCATATCGGCCCCGGGCTGCTCGTGACCGTCGGCTTTATCGACCCGGGCAATTGGGCCTCCAATATGGCCGCCGGCTCGCAGTTTGGCTACGCGCTGCTGTGGATCGTCACGCTGTCCACGATCATGCTCATCGTGCTGCAACACAACGCGGCTCACTTGGGCATCGCCACGGGCATGTGTCTTGCCGAGGCCACGACGCGCCACCTGCCCCGCCTCGTCGGGCGTGCGATACTCGGCAGCGCGTATCTAGCCACGGTCGCCACCGCCATGGCCGAAGTCCTGGGCGGTGCGATCGCACTTCAAATGCTCTTTGGCCTGCCCGTACGTGCCGGCTGCATCATCGTGGCGGCGGCATCGATTGCCATGCTCATGACAAGCTCCTACAAACGCGCCGAACGCTGGATCATCGCCTTCGTGGGCGTGGTGGGACTTTCGTTTTTAGCCGAGCTTCTGCTGGTCAAGGTCGACTGGCCGCAAGCCGCCACAAGCTGGATTACACCCAGTATGCCCACCGGCTCAGTCGCGATTATCGTAAGTGTCCTAGGCGCGGTCGTTATGCCCCACAACCTCTTCCTGCACTCCGAGGTCATCCAATCCATGCACTTTGAAGGCCAAGGCGAGCAGGTTATCGAAGAACGCCTGCACTACGAGCTCTTCGACACGCTATTTTCGATGGGTGTGGGCTGGGCAATCAACTCGGCCATGGTCATCCTGGCCGCAACGACCTTCTTTGCGCACGGCATTGTCGTAGACGACCTCGCCGTCGCAGCGGCCACGCTCTCCCCCATTCTGGGCCCGGCAAGCTCGACCATCTTTGCGGTGGCACTGCTGTTTGCGGGCATATCGAGTAGCGTGACGGCGGGCATGGCGGCGGGCACCATCACCGCGGGCATATTCGACGAGGAATACGACATCCACGACCGACATTCCTCGATCGGAGTGGCGGCCTGTTTCGTCGGCGCAGTGGCGGCGTGCCTGATCGTCCCGAATCCTTTTGAGGGTCTCATTTGGAGTCAGGCACTGTTGTCGCTTCAGCTGCCGATTACGGTCTTTGTGCTCATACGACTCACCAGCTCGCCCCGCGTCATGGGCAAATACGCCAACTCGCGCCCGCTCAACGCGTTGCTCGTAGGGATCGGCGTCATCGTGACGATTCTCGACATCGTGCTGCTAACGGGGATGTAATGGGATGGCGTGACTGTCCAGATATAACGTCTCAATCTGTAACACGTGAGGCCGTTTTGAGCCCTTAGATGTTACAGATTGAGATTTTCTGAGAGATAGTTTCAGTTTGTCTCGATCTGTAACAAGTGGACCCAATTTCCGCGCCCAGATGTTACAGATCGAGATATTTCTTCAGCCCCAACCTTTTGTCTCGATCTGTAACAAGTAGAGGGGTTTTACGTGCCTAAATGTTATAGATTGAGATTTTGAGAATGATGGTTTTGGTTTGTCTCGTTCTGTAACAGGAAGACCCGTTTTGAGCCGTTAGATGTTGCAGGTTAAGACAAAAGGTCGGCCGGACTCACAACAGACAGGATCGGCTAATAGCAGCCGTGATCCCTTGGGGACGGAGGAAAAGGGCCCCGGCCGGGATATCCGACCGGGGCCCTTGGACAGAGCTATATGTTGCTGCAAGTCGTGTGTCTACGAGCTACTCCTCGACGAGCTCAAACTGATCGGGACCGACGCCACACACCGGGCACACGTAATCCTCGGGCAGTTCGGGCGTGTCGACCTCTACCTCGTAACCGCAAACGGTGCACACGAACTTGTACGTCTTCTTTTCCTCGGCCATGATGTTCTCCTCTCGAACGTGGCTGCTGGTGTACTTTGCTTATTAGTATATATTCTTAATAATATAATGCAAGCGGTTTTACCGCATTTCTACCCTTGGTACGAAGACGCCTTGGGCGGCGTCTTGCCCTTCAGGACCTTATGGTAGTAATCGTAGGTGAGCGGCGTCTCGTCGCTCAGGCGCTCGGCATCCTCGACCTCACCGATAAACAGTAGATGCGTGCCCACATCCACTGTGTCGATCAAACGGCAGCTAAACAAGGCCGCCGCATGCTCGGGAACATAGGGCATGCCCAGTGCGGTCTCGCGCGTCTCGTACTTGGCAAATTTGTCATAGTTGCTGCTGGTACGGAATCCAAAGTTACCAATGTAGGGCATATCGGCCGTCTGATCGATCACGGTCAGCGCAAAGGCCTTGGCAGACGAGATAACGCCAGACGTGACATTTTCCTTGTTCACGGCAACCGAAATGCGCGGCGGCGTGGACGTCACCTGCACTGCGGTGTTGATAATGCAGCCGGCGCGCGATCCATCTGCCGCGGCACTCACCACATACAGCCCGCACGGCATCGTAAAGAACGCAGTTTTATCCAAAACGATCACTCCCCTAACTCGGAATTGAGCCTTGCAGACGTATATACCCACAATGAGACATATGTGTCAGAACGGTAAGAAAAATGAGCCACACGCAGTTGCGGTGAAAAAGTCCCTGTTTAAGCCTGGATACCCAACAAACAGGAACTATTCCACCGCAACTTGCGAGGAGCAGACCGGGAGTACGACAACAGTGATGGATGAACATCCCCGCCCGCCCGGATATCAACCCTTAGCGATTACGCTCCTTAAGCGCGCGATCGATTTCGCGCTGAACGTCACGTTTGGCCATGTCCTCGCGTTTGTCGTAGAGCTTTTTGCCACGGCCCAGGCCCAACAGCAGCTTAACGCGACCATCGGCATTAAAGTAGAGCTCGAGCGGCACCAGTGCATAGCCGCGGTTGCGCAGTTTGCCGTCAAGAAAATCAATCTCCTTGCGATGCAGCAGCAGACGGCGCCGGCGATCGGGATCACGGTTCCACACACCACCGTGACTATAGGGATGGATGTGCAAACCCACCAGCCAGCACTCGCCACCGCGAATCAGCGCAAAAGTATCGGTAATCTGACAGGCGCGCTCGCGAATCGACTTGACCTCGGTACCGCTCAACTCAATGCCGCATTCGAATGTCTCGTCGATAAAGTATTCGTGATGCGCCGAACGATTCTTGGAGATGAGCTTGCGCTCGCGCTTACTGGGCATCGCCGGCCTCCTCGGCGTCATCGGCTTTCCCGCTCGCGGCCTCGCGTTTGGCCTTGCGCTCGGCGTTGAGCTCGGCATCGCTTTCGCGCACCAGCTTAATGATCGCCGCGCATGCCTCCTCGCCCACCAGGTCGCGGGCACGGACCGTCAGGCGTGCAGCCTCCTGCTTGTCACCGTCGCCCGCAGCGTCGGTCGCACACATAATCAGACAAATGGCAATCTCGGCCGAAGGCGAGGTCGGTACGCCCTGCAACGCCAGCTCGCCCATCACATGCTCATCACTCTCGTCGGCGGCATCCGGATAGGTGGCATGGATCTTGCTGAGCAAGCGCGTCGTATGTGAATCGCCAGGGGCCAAGCGCAGCGCCAGACGTGCGCAACCCACGGCCGCCGAGACGTTCTCGGTCTCGGGCTCCAAAAAGTACTGGCCCAAGTTGGCGTAGGCGCGGGCGGCGCACCTGCCGTCACTCGCTCGCTCCAGCACCGAAAACGAAAGCGAAGCCCACTCCTGCTTGTCCTCGAGCGCACGGAACAGCTCGGCCAGATCCAGTCGGTAGTTGCAGTTCATGGGGTCCCAGCGCACGGCCTGCATCAAGGCATTGCGGGCGCTCACATAATCCTGCTGACGGATGTAGGCAAACGCCATGTCGGAGTACAGGCGATCAAACGGCACCTCGACCTGCACCAGCTCGCGTGGATCCTTTTCCACGCGGCGGTAGGCCAGGCGCTCAAACTTGCTATCGAAGCTAAAGTACTGGCGGTTCTCCTCCGTTTTGCACTCGGCATCGATATACTCCTCGGCGAGCTCCACCAAACGCTCCAGCAGCGGCGTCGCCGTGGCCAGGTCTCCCTGCGCCAGGTAATTCTCGGCATACGTAATGTCTTGTAGGCTGATGGGCAGGTCCATGGCAACTCCTCGGTCCAGGTGAAACGCGGCTCATTCCACACATGCGGTGTATACACAAAACCCGGGTCTCTTGCGAGGCCCGGGCATTCAATTTGTGGTAGCCCGTACCAGATTCGAACTGGTGATCTCCGCCTTGAGAGGGCGGCGTCCTAAACCGCTAGACGAACGGGCCATATGTAGCAAATGCAATGGCTGGGATGGAGGGAGTCGAACCCCCATTGACGGAACCAGAATCCGCTGTCCTGCCATTAGACGACATCCCAATGATTGCATCGCTGCGCTCGGCTGTGCCTTTGCGCAAGAAAGAAATATACGGGAAGTCGCTCCGTGACGCAAGCCCCAATTTTGACTTTTTTAAAATTCGGTCAAATTGGCCTAATTTCGTCCAACCCGTGAAGGACCTGTGATGCCGACCGCTGTACACGAAGGGCAAAACGCCGCGGGCGGTAGCCGTCAACCGTTGGCAGATACTAACGCGAAAACGATAGCACCAGGCAACACAATCGAAGTATCTTTTGATCATGCGGACGTCATGGCATGCGGCGCTCCCCGACCTCAAGCGCATCCAGGCAAGTCTCGTCGAGCTGTCCGGCATGCCAACCGTCATATCCGAGACGAACCTGGAGCGGCGGCAGCGCGAGCGGCGGCAGCGGCAACGAATTCCGTTTATCTGCCCCGGCATTCAGGCATACCTGCCCTTTATGGACGAAGAGTACTGGAGCGACACGCCCGACAAGCACGTAAAGATCTACGACCCACACGAATGGGCGCAGCTGAAGGACTGACTGGGGCAGGCCCGCCCTGGAGTAGGCCCGCCGGCAGAAAGCGCATCCCAGATTTCAAGCTCAAACTGGTCCCCACTTTCCCGTCGAGCCCTCAACCGGAAACCGTGTCCCAGAATCAGCGCTCGAAACGGGATGTCATTTCCGATAGAGCCCTCAACCGGAAAGCACATCCCAGAATCAACACTCAAAATGGGACGCACTTTCCGAAGCCGCTACAGCAACGCCTCGGTCCAAGCCGCTTCCCTAAAGCCGGGGATCGCAAAGTCGTCGCCCACCAGCAGCGGGCGCTTAACCAGCATGCCGTCAGTCGCGAGTAGCTCAAAGCACTCCTGGTCCGTCATACCCGCATCCAGGCGCGCTTTCAGACCAAGCTCTCGATATTTCATGCCCGACGAGTTAAAGAAGCGTCGCACCGGCAGCCCCGAACGAGCAATCCAGGTCGCAAGTTCCTCAGCCGAAGGATTGTCTGTAACAATATCGCGATCGACGTACTCAACCCCATGCTCGTCCAACCAGGCCTTGGCCTTTTTACACGTCGAGCATTTGGGGTATTCAACAAACAGCACTGCCATGGGGATTCCCTTCTTAGAAAAGACAAGTGTCTGGCAAACAGCGCATCGATGGCCATCTGCGACCGATGCCGATATTGTAACCAGCGCCGACGTACAGGCGGTCGCGATTTTCCATCTTGAGGTTAGCGCCTCGCATGGGCGCCAATGGGACAGGTCGCGCGCTGAACCAGCGCGGCGGCCAACAGCACCAACAGCATGGCGACAACGTAACCCGCGGCATCGAAGCCCAGGTCAATCATGTCGAAATGACGACCAGGAACAAAGATCTTGTGCACTTGGTCACCGACAGAGCAGACGGCGCAAAAGAGCAGAGCGAGTACGTACCGGAATCGCGCGCATGGCAGGCACTCGCCCAGGCATGCCACTGTCGCCGAAGCAAACAGTCCTACAAAGAAGAACTCAACGGTATGTGCGACGCGACGAATGTTGGCACCCATCCACAGACGAACGGGCGCAAGCGGGTCGGGATGAACAGTGGCAGTCGTTGAATCCGTGCCCTCGACGGCATCCCCCGCCTGGAACTCCTGCGTGGCGTCGGGCCGCACGTCCGCGGCCCGTCCTTCCACCGCACGCGCGGTGGACTCGCTGAGCGACGACGTCTGCTCCACGTTTTGCTCCGTCAGCATCCAAATACTTGCCAGCGTCACGACCAGCAGGACAATCGAAATCCATCCGACCATGTGCTTCACACGCGCCAAGGGCTAACCTCCGTCATTTTTTGAGCAGCAGCGAGTGTACCCCCAAATGCAGTTGTCGCCGTAGCGAAATCCAAAATGTTCGAATCGGGGCGCCAAAGGACCGTGGCGCCCCTACTCCATCTCGCGCATCCAGCGATCGAACGTCCCCACGCACACGCCTAGCCGCTTTGCCGCCTGACTCCGCGTGATATCACCCGCCTCGTAGGCATCGCGTACCAGCTCGAATTGCGGGGGACAGGGCTTGCGGGGCCGGCCAAAGCGCACGCCGCGCGCTCGCGCCGCCGCAATGCCCTCGGCTTGGCGCCGGTGGATGTTCTCGCGCTCCACCTGCGCCACATAGCTCAGCAGCTGCAAAACAATATCGGAAATCAACGTACTCGTCACGTCCGACCCACCACAGTCTCTGGCGCGCGTGTCGAGCAATGGCATGTCTAGCACCACGATGGCGGCGCCGAGCTCTTTGGTTATGCACCGCCATTCCTCGAGGATCTCGCTGTAGTTACGGCCCAGCCGATCAATGGAAAGTACCACCAGCACATCGCCGGAATCCAACGCGCACAGCAGCTCGCGATACCGCGGTCGATCGAAGTCCTTGCCACTCGCATGGTCGGCAAAGATATTCGCCGGTTCCACGCCATAGGCGCCCAGCGCATCCAGCTGCCGATTCAGATTTTGATCACGCGAGCTCACCCGCGCATACCCGTACACCGTTGTCATCTCATCCCCGCTCTCTCGTAAACCTCCCAAAAAGGGACAGGTTTATTTTGGTAGGTTTTATCTCCCCTATAGCAGGCGGAAGACGCAAGCGCGCGAGCGGCAAGACGATTGAACCGCCACAAAAAAAAGGCAGCCCCAAAAGACCGCCCCGTTCTCTATCAATCACCAAATTCCGGCTAATGAATAAGCCTGAAATCCAAGTGCCCGCGCGTGGTATTGACACGCGAGACCTCGATAATCACGCGTTGCCCCAACTCAAAACGGCGCCCCGTGTCGGCACCCGTCAACGTGAGCGCGTCCTCGTCAAACTCGAACCACTCGCTTCCCAAGCTCTTAATCGAGACCAAGCCCTCGACCTGTGTCAGGTCGAGGCGCACAAAGAGGCCCATGCTGCTGACCCACGAAATGGTTCCGGCATAGCGCTCGCCCAGACGATCCTCGTAATACTGGGCGATCTTGATCTTTTGCGTCGCATGGCTGGCGGCGTCGGCCGCACGCTCGGCATCGCTGCATGCACGGCAAATCTGCGGCAAGATGCGCGGCAGCGACTCGCGACCCCTGCCGATCAGCCGCGGCGTGCGCGCCAAGGCATCCTTGCCGCCCAGCTGCTCATACGCCAGCTGCAATTTGAGCACACGATGGACAACAAGGTCCGGATAGCGTCGGATAGGGCTCGTAAAGTGGCAGTAGCACGGCGCGGCGAGCGCAAAGTGGCCCTCGTTGCGCGGCTTGTACAGCGCGCGCTGCATGCTGCGCAATAGCAACGTGTTGACAAGCGGGGCATTTGCCGTGCCAGCGGCAGCGTCAACCGCCGCCTGCAGCTCATCGGGACTTCCCAGGGCAATGCCGGCCGCGCGGCGATCGTCGATGATACCCAGCTGCGCCAGCGCCACAGCGGCCCCGTGCAAGCTGTCGGGGCTGGGATCCTCATGCACGCGATAGCATGCCTCAATATCGCGGTCTGCCAGCCACTCGGCAACGCACTCGTTGGCAAGCAGCATAGCTTCCTCGATGAGCGACGTGGCACACGAGCGCTCGCGGGCCACGATCTGCACGGGAATGCCGTCCTCGTCCAGCAAAGCGCGAATCTCCGCCGTGTCAAAGTCGACCGAGCCGCGCGCACGGCGAATGCGACGGCGTCGCTCGGCAAGCTCGTTGGCAGCAACTAGGAAATCGCTCAGATCCACGTCGTAGTCGCGGGCAGTCTCTTCGCAAGTCAAACCGCGCTCAAGCGCCTCCTCGCGCGACGCCTCGGCTGCAGCAACATCCTCGGCGGCACCTTTCAACACGGAGTACTCCACCGCACCGGCACGCACCAGCAGTGCCTCGGCACCGTCATAGTCCATGCGCACGCGCGAGCGAATCACACTGGGATACGGATCGTAGTGGCGGACGTGCCCCTGCGCATCGAGCTCGATGTCGACGGTAAACGCCAGGCGATCCTCGTCGGGGCGCAAGGAACACAGGTCATTCGACAGGCGCTCGGGCAACATGGGGAGCACGCGATCGGCAAGGTACACCGACGTCGTGCGATGGCGAGCCTCTAGGTCGATGTGTCCATCCCAGGCCACATAATGCGATACATCGGCGATATGGACACCCAGCTTGTAGCCGCCCTGCGTCGTGCGCTCCAACGAGATGGCGTCGTCAAAGTCGCGCGCGTCGACCGGATCGATCGTGATGATAAAACGGTCGCGCAGATCACGGCGAAGTGGGTCTTTAAGAGCTGTCGCCACGTCGAGCGATAGCTCCTCGGCCTCGGCAAGGGCGGTCTCGGGATAACTATCGGTATAGCCGTAACGAGCCATGACATATTGAACGCCCAAGTCGGGTGCATCGTCGCCGCCAATGCGGCGCTCAAGAGTCACGGTGCCCGATTCCAAGCGTGTCGGATAGCTCAAAATGCGTGCGACGACTGCATCGCCCGGATGCACGCCCAAACGCTCCGCCGAAGTATCCTCGGGCAACATAAAGAAATCGGCCTTGAGACGCGAATCAAGCGGCTCGATCACACCGAGGGGGCCTGCCGTCTGATACGTGCCCACCACGCTTATGGCCGCGCGCTCGACAACGCCCTCGATCACGGCACGGCGATCGCCGCGCGGTCCGGTCTTAATGCTCACGGCCACGATGTCGCCGTCCATAATCTCGCGCTTGCCGCGACCCATAACCTTATAGTCGCCATTATCGGTGACAACATAGGCGCTATGCTCATGGAGCTGCACGCGGCCCGTCAGGCTGGGACGCCGCTCGCTGCGCACTGGCGCGCGCTTGTTGCGAGCGCTACGCTTATGTTTGTTATTGCGCCCCATGGCGCCTCCTTACTATCTGTTGCGGGGCCCGCAGGCGCAACCGCATCATGTCAAAACACCGTGCAGGCCTAAACCGCACGCATCAATGAGTCTACCCAATCAACAACAGGGCACGCACCTCGCATCATGATCCCTATGTGACGGAGAAAATCGAATTATCGAGACAAGCCGAACTGCCGGTGAGCCCTTTTCCTCCGTCGCACGGGATCAAAAAACGGGCCGCCCCAGAGCGGGACGGCCCGTTAGCAAAACTTATTCCAGCTGTGTCTACACGCGCAGGTAGCGACGCATGGCAATGGCGGAACCAAAGAGACCGATGATCACGCCGACCAGGATCAGTGCGGCATACGTCACCAGGTAGTATTGCATCGGCAGCGCAAACGACATCCAGCCAATGCTCTCCTGAAGACGCGGAACCAACAGGTTGCGAAGCAGCTCCAAAACACCGATGGAAAGCAGCGAGCCCAAAACGGCCTGCAGCACGCCCTCGGTGATAAACGGACCGCGAATAAAGCCATTGCTGGCGCCCACCAGGCGCATGATAGCAATCTCGCGGCGGCGAGCCGTAATCGACAGGCGAATCGTGTTGTTGATAAAGATGAACGCGATAAACGTCAGCAAACCAACAAGCACAACGGCAGCGATGCGGATGTAGTTCGTCACCTGGAACAGGCGGCTCACTTCCTCCTGACCGTACAGAACGCTCGCATCAACGTCACCGTCATCCGCGATCTTCTGGAAATCGGAGTTCTTCTTGAGCTTCTTGGCCGTGCTCTCGACCTGGGACGGATCGTCCATCTCGATCGCGAACGAAGCAGGCAGCGGATTCTGGCCGTCAAGTGCGCTCAGAGTGGCGTCGGCGTTACCCGACATCTTGCTCGTGTACTCGGCCAGCGCGTCGTCCTTGTCCTTATAGGTCACGGACTTAACGTTGTTCCACGTCTTGAGCTCACTCTCGAAAGCCTGGACGTCGGCCTGGTCGGCGTCATCGCTAATAAACGCGTTGATAACAACCTGGTCCTCAACGGTGCCGATCACGGAGTTCAGCATCGCGGAACCCATGATGAACAGGCCGATGATAAACAGCGAAAGGAAAATCGTGATGACGGCGCCGAGCGAGGTGGTCCAGTTACGGAAGAAGTGGCTCATTGCCTCTTTGAGCGAATAGCCCACGTTAGTTGGTGCCATAGTTGCCGTAACCTCCCCTCTCCTGGTCGCGGATTACGTGGCCGCCCTCGAGGGCGATCACGCGACGATGCATACTATCGACCATCTCGCGATCGTGGGTAGCCACGATCACGGTCGTGCCGGTGCGGTTAATGCGCTCGAGCAGCTTCATGATGCCGAGCGAAATTGCCGGGTCGAGGTTGCCCGTTGGCTCGTCGCAAATCAGCAGCGGCGGACGGTTGACCATGGCGCGGGCGACGGCCACGCGCTGTTGCTCGCCGCCGGAAAGCTGATCGGGCAGCGAGTCCATCTGATCGGCCAAACCGACCAGACGCAGTACCTCGGGCACCTGGCTGCGAATGACGCCCTTGGGCTTGCCTATGCACTGCAGGGCAAACGCCACGTTTTCATAGGCGGTCTTTTGCGGCAGAAGCTTAAAGTCCTGGAACACGGCGCCAATCTGGCGGCGCAGGAAGGGAACCTTGCGGTTCTTGATTTTCATGAGATCCTGACCGGCGACCAAAATGCGACCGCTCGTAGGCCTGACATCACGGTTGAGCGTGGAAAGCAGCGTGGTCTTACCCGATCCGGAATGACCGACCAAGAAGACGAACTCACCCGGATAGATCTCGATGTTGATGTCGTCGAGTGCGGGCTTGTTGGGCTGTGCCGGGTAGATCTTGGTGACATGCTCCATCAGAATGACGGGCTCGACACCGGCCTGCTTGGCCATCTTCTTGCGACTTGCCTGCGGATCGATAGGCGCGAACACCGACGTAAAATCGGGGTTGTTGAGCGCATTGTCAAGACTTGCGACCTCGGCAGCCTGATCATTCTCGACTATGGGCGCAGCGGGCTGCATAGGATCGGGAATGCCGGCAAAGAGGCCGGACTGCGCCGGCTGCGGCGCGGGCGTAGCAGGAACCATGGGATCGGGAATGCCCGCCATGGTCGGCTGAGGCTCGGCTGACGTCTGAGGCTGGTTCACGCGAGCAGTCACCTTTTGGACGGGCTCAAAGCCCGCAGCGGCAGAAAGCTCGACATCGCTGGTGGGATTGTAGGCAAAGGGATCGGATGCCGGCCGTGCCTGATCTGCCGGCTGTGCGGGGGCCTGAGCAATATGCTGGCCCTCTGAATCCGGAGTGGCGAAACGTGTGCCCGGGACACCTTGCCGTGTCTTGGGGGCCTCATCGCCCGCACCGGAGGTACGGAAGTGGTTACCCACTGGTGCTCCTTATCATCGTGCGTTTAAACTACATGAGCGCTTTGTATTTTAGCAGCATTAGCTTCGCTGCACATAAGAAGCATGGCAAGGTTTTGGTCTCACCGGCCGCGCACAGGGCTACCTCCCAAATCGTCCTCGGACATGTCGGAGTCCCCGCTGTGCGCTTCGCGCTGCGGGGACTCCTCCGTCCTGCGGAATGATTTGGGAGGTAGCCCTGTGCGCGGCCTGCGGCTACTAAGGAGTCGCCGCGTTTTTCTTGGGGTGCCGCATATACAAAGTTGGGAGGGCTGAGTTGCACTTTGCTGGTCTGGGCCCGCTTCCCGGAGGAAGCCCTTGCTTGGTGCGGGCCCGATTTGTTTGTTGCCCACAAAAAACAGGGGCGCCCTCTTTGGGTGCGCCCCTGTTGTGGCTTGCATACGGTTGCTAAAGCGATACTTTGCCTCGTCTTGCCCTAGGCCAAGAACTCCTTGGTGGTTGCCACGATGTTGGCGGCATCCAGGCCGTACTTGTGCAGGAGCTCGGCGCCCGGGCCGGACTCGCCAAAGGTGTCGTTGACGCCAATCTTCTTGAGCGGCGTCGGGCACTGCTCGCAGAGCACGTCGGCAACGGCGCTGCCCAGGCCACCGATCACGGAGTGTTCCTCGACGGTCACGACGTGGCCGGTCTTGGCGGCGCTCTTGACGATCAGATCGGCGTCGATGGGCTTAATGGTGTGCATGTTGATGACCTCGGCGTCGATGCCCTCGGCAGCGAGCTGCTCGGCAGCCTCGAGAGCCTCGCCAACCATCAGGCCGCAGGCGATGATGGTCACATCGGCGCCCTCACGCATGACGATGCCGCGGCCCGGCTCGAACTTGTAGGTCTCGGGGTCGTTGATGACCGGCGAGGCCAAACGGGCAAAGCGCATGTACACGGGGCCGTCGCACTCGTAGGCGGCGCGGACCACGGCGCGGGCCTCCACGTCGTCGGCCGGGACAATCACGGTCATGCCAGGGATAACACGCATAAGGGCGATATCCTCGCAGCACTGGTGCGTGGCACCGTCCTCGCCCACCGAAATACCGGCGTGCGTGGCGCCGATCTTGACGTTGAGGTGCGGATAGCCGATGGAGTTACGGACCTGCTCAAAAGCGCGGCCGGCGGCAAACATGGCAAAGGTGCTCGCAAAGGCAGTACGACCGGTGGTCGCGATACCGGCGGCGACACCCATCAGGTTGCTCTCGGCAATGCCCACATCGAAGAAGCGGTCGGGGCAGGCGGCCTTAAACTTACCGGTCTGCGTGGCGGCAGCCAGGTCGGCGTCGAGGACCACAAAGTCGTCGTGCTCGGCAGCGAGCTCAACGAGGGCCTCGCCGTAGCTTACACGCGTGGCGATTTTCTTGACGTCTGCCATCCTAGAGCTCCTCTCCGGCGGCCGTGAGCTCTGCCATGGCCTGCTCAAACTGTTCATCGTTGGGGGCCTTGCCGTGCCAACCAACCTGGTTCTCCATAAAGGAAACGCCCTTGCCCTTCATGGTCTCGGCGATAATGGCGGTAGGCTGACCCTTGGTGGCGCGAGCCTCGGCAAAGGCGGCGCGAATCTGACCGAAGTCGTTGCCGTCGGCGAGCTCCACCACGTGGAACTTAAAGGCGCGGAACTTGTCGGCGAGCGGCATGGGATCGTTGACCTCCTCGACGGGACCGTCAATCTGCAGACCGTTGTGGTCAACGATCACACAGAGGTTGTCGAGCTGCTGATTGCCGGCAAACATGGCGGCCTCCCAGACCTGGCCCTCCTCGCTCTCGCCGTCGCCCAGCAGGGCGTACGTGCGGTAAGTATCGCCCCAGTGCTTGGCGGCGACGGCCATGCCCACGGCGGCGGAGATGCCCTGGCCCAGCGAGCCGGTGGACATGTCGACGCCCGGGGTGTCGTTCATGTTGGGGTGGCCCTGCAGGTGGCTGCCGATATGGCGCAGCGTCTCGAGGTCCTCCTTGGGGAAGAATCCGCGCTCGGCGAGCACGGCGTACAGACCCGGAGCGCAATGGCCCTTGGAGAGCACAAAGCGGTCGCGGTCGGCCTTGCGAGGATCGGCCGGGTCGACATTCATTTCCTCAAAGTACAGATAAGTCATGATGTCGGCAGAGCCGAGCGAACCGCCCGGATGGCCGGACTTGGCAGCGTGCACGCCGGTGACGATGCCCTTCCTTACCTCGTTGGCAACTTTTTTGAGCTCTTCGTCGCTCATTGTGCCTTCCTTTCATCCTCTTTAGACAAGATGCGCACGGCGCAGAAGGTAATCCCAACCCAGCCGCAATGCACGTGCGCCATTCATTATGCTGGAAACTGAAGGCTTTACCAGAGTTTTTATCATTATTTGAATAATTTAGCTGGCAGACCCGCTGATGAATCGGTTTATCAATGTGAACGTCTTTTGGATGGAGCGCAGTCTGCCCTACGCGTTAATGTCCTTGAACCCCTCACCGAAGGCTTCCGTAACGTCGGCGACCGTCACGATAGCTTGAGGATCGCGCTCGCGCACGATGGTCTTGAGTGTATTGAGCTCGCGGCGGCTAACAATCACCATAATCACCGGCTTCTCAGCGCCCGAATACATGCCGGTCGCCTTAAATTTAGTGCAGCCGCGACCCAGGCCATACATGATATCGGCCGCGATATCGGGGAAATTCTCCGAGATGATGAGCACCATACGGCGCTTGTTGCCGCCATCGACCACAGCGTCGATCACATAGCCGCTAATTACCATCGAAAGCCCTGCATACAGCGCGTTCTCTAGAGAGAAGACGGGGGCCGATGCCGCGCATACGGCGACATCGATCGCCATGACGGTCGAACCCACCGGCAGCGAGGTATTACGTGAGATAATCTGGCCGATGGTGTCGGAGCCGCCGGTGTTGGCGCCGGCGCGTAACACCATGCCGTAACCAATGCCCGTGATAATGCCGCCCCACATAGCGGGAAGCATCAGGTCTGCATCTGCCAGAGGCGCTACAAACGGGGCAAACAGGTCGGTAAAGAAGCCCAGTAGCACAAAGCCTGTCGCCGTCTGTACCACATAGAACATGCCGCCCTCGCGCATGACGACCAGCAACAGCAAGGCATTCATCACGATGGTTTGGATACCGACGGGCAGCGACACGCCCCGCGCGGCACCGACCGCCTGGATAATAGTCGCAAGGCCCGTAACGCCACCGGCGGCAAGACCGTTGGGAATCAAAAACAGGTCGGTCGCGATGGCCGCCAAAGCGCACCCAAGCATGATCTGGGGTAGATCGCGGAAGAAGTTCATTGAAAGAATGCGCTTGATATCCAGACGATATGCCATGCTACCTCCCTCAAAAAAGCGCACCCCCTTGGGTGCGCTTTGAACTTCTTACCGTATTTGATTCTACCGATTCGCCGAGGAAAAACCACCCCGCGGCGGGTTTGCTCTGGATATAAAACCGCCTGTCCAGAGTTTAGTGTCGGTCCGTGACTCACCCGGGGCTTAAGCGGACGGAGACTCCGCATCAGCATTGCCGGTAGCCCAGCGATGGTAGCCGATCACAAACGGATCCAAGTCGCCATCGTCGAGAACGGCGTCGACGTTGCTGGTCTCCACGCCCGAGCGCAGGTCCTTGACCATCTGATACGGATAGAGCACGTAGCTGCGGATCTGGTTGCCAAAGCCAATCGTGGTCTTGGGACCGCGGATCTCGTCGAGCGCCTCGGCGCGCTTCTCGAGCTCAATCTCGTACAGACGGGCCTTGAGAATCTGCATACACGCGGCCTTGTTCTGAATCTGGCTGCGCTCATTTTGGCAGGTCACTACAATGCCGCTGGGAAAATGCGTCACGCGCACGGCGGAGTCGGTGGTGTTGACGCCCTGGCCGCCCGGGCCGCTTGCGTGGTACACGTCGACGCGGATATCGTCGGGGTTGATCTCGATATCGATATCGTCGGGCAGCACCGGAATGACCTCGACGCCGGCAAACGTAGTCTGTCGACGCTTCTTGTCATCGGTGGGGCTAATGCGCACCAAACGGTGAACGCCGGCCTCGGCACGAAGCATACCGAAGGCATCCTTGCCCTCAACGGTAAAGGTCGCGCGATCAATGCCAATGACCTCGGCAGCGGGGCAATCGTTGATGGTGACCTTCCAGCCGCGGCGCTGGCAGTACTTCATGTACATCTTAAAGAGCATGAAGGTCCAGTCCTGCGCCTCCAAGCCGCCCTGTCCGGGCTTGATAGTCACAATCGCGTCACCGTGATCGAACTCGCCGGTAAACCAGCTCGAAAGTTCGAGCTCATCGATGGCGCGCGCCAGACGATCAGCCGTGGCGGCAGCCTCCTCACGCAGTGCAGCGGCATCGGGGTCATCGCCCATTTCCTCGGCAAGTTCCAGCGCCGCGCGGGCATCGGAGAGCTCGCCGCGCGCGGTATCCACGGCGGCGATATCCTCCTTGGCGCGCGCAATCTCTTCCATCGTGGCGCGAGCGTCATCGGCGTCGTCCCAAAAGCCGGGAGCGACGCTCTTGGCCTCAAGCTCGGTCACGTGGGTGCGCTTCTCGTCCAAATGAAGATACGACTCAACCTCGCCGAGCCGGTCCGCAAACGCGTCCAGCTCGGCGGGCGTTACCTCTAAAGCATCCGCCATTAACGATTCCTGCCGTGGCAGTACTTGAACTTCTTGCCGCTGCCGCAAGGGCACGGTTCGTTGCGACCCACGTTGACATACGGGTCGTCGCTCTCGGACTTGCGGTAGGTGGTCACCTTAGCGCCGTTGTTGACAGCTGCCGGTCCGCCCTGGACGGCCGTGCGAGCCTGTGCCCGTGCCTCCTTGCGCAGGACCGAGTTGCCGTTGTCGCCATCGACGTCGGCGGGGCCGGAGAAGCGCGCACCCTCGAGCGCGGGGTCCTCCTTGCGCTCCACAGCCTGCGGGGCGGCCTTGATCTCGATGCGCAGGACGGTGCGCAGGTAATCCTCGTACATGGTGTCAACGAGCATCTGGAAGGCACCATAGGCCTCAGTCTTGTACTCGACCAGCGGGTCGCGCTGACCAAAGCCGCGCAGGCCGATACCGGTCTTGAGGTAGTCCATCTCCTGCAGGTAGTTCATCCAGCGGGTATCGATGACGCGCAGCATGACCTGGGTGTTGAGCTCGCGCATGAGGTCCTCACCCAGGCGCTCGGCCTTCATGTTGTAGCACTTCTCGACGTAGGCCAGGACATCGGCAGCAAGGGCCTCGTAATCCTCGTCGGGGAACTTGGGCGTATCGATATGGCCGGTCAGCTCCACAACCCACTTGCGCAGGCCATCGAGGTCGCGCTCGCCGTCGTGGCTGTCCTTAGCGCAAAACTCCTGCACGCAGCGGTACACGGTGTCGTGCATGACCTCGGTGATGTGGTCGGTCAGGTCCTTACCGTCCAGAATCTTGTTGCGCTCGGCGTAGATAACCTGGCGCTGCTTGTTCATCACGTCGTCGTACTCAAGAACGCTCTTGCGCATGGAGAAGTTGATGCTCTCGACCTTGTGCTGGGCGCTCTCGACGGCCTTGGAGATGATCTTGTGCTGGATGGGCATGTCGTCGCCCATTTCTGCCGTGACCATCATCTTGGAGACGCGGTCCATCTTGTCGCCACCGAACAGGCGCATCAGATCGTCCTCGAGCGACAGGTAGAACTGGGTCTCGCCCGGATCGCCCTGACGACCGGAGCGGCCACGCAGCTGATTGTCGATACGGCGGGACTCATGGCGTTCGGTGCCGATGACGGTCAGGCCGCCGGCGGCAAGCACGCGTTCGCGCTCGGCCTTGCAGGTCTCCTTGGCCTCGGCGTTAAACTGCTCGAGCTGCTCGGGCGTCACGTCCTCCATGGTCAGGCCCTCGTACTCCAGGCGCTCGCGCACCAGCTCGTCGGGGTTGCCGCCCAGCAGGATGTCGGTACCACGACCGGCCATGTTAGTAGCGATGGTCACGGCGCCGTAACGACCGGCCTGGGCCACGATATGAGCCTCGCGCTCGTGGTGCTTTGCGTTGAGGACCTCGTGTGCGATGCCGCGCTTGGTAAGGGCTGCCGATAGCTTCTCGGAACTCTCGATGGAGACGGTACCGACCAGGACCGGCTGGCCCTTGGCGTGACGCTGCTCGACATCATTGGCAACGGCGTTGTACTTGGCCTGGATGGTGCGGTACACCAGGTCCTCGTGATCGACACGCTGCACGGGCTTGTTGGAGGGAATGACCTCGACGGGCAGCTTGTAGATCTCGCGGAACTCGGCGTCCTCGGTAAGCGCCGTACCGGTCATGCCGGAGAGCTTGTCATACAGACGGAAGTAGTTCTGCAGGGTGATGGTGGCAAGGGTCTGGTTCTCCTCGCGCACGAGCACGCCCTCTTTGGCCTCGATAGCCTGATGCAGGCCCTCGGAGTAGCGACGGCCCTCCATGATGCGGCCGGTGAACTCATCGACAATCTTGACCTCGCCGTTGGTAACGACGTACTGCTTGTCGCGGTGGAACATGTATTGGGCCTTCAACGCCTGCTGCAGGTGGTTGACCAGCTGGCCCGAAAGGTCGGCGTAGATGTCCTCGATACCCAGGCGGCGCTCGATCTTCTTGAGGCCGCGCTCGGTGGCGGCAATGGTGTGCTTGGCCTCGTCCATGACGTAGTCGCCCGTGGGCTCCACGTCCTCGGTGGCGGTGAGCATATCGTGCGACACGTCCTCGCCGCGCTCCAGCCCGCGCACGGCGCGCGCGAAGTCCTTGTAGGTGCTGGCCGACTTGGTGCCGGCGCCCGAGATGATCAGCGGGGTCCTGGCCTCGTCGATCAGGATGGAGTCGACCTCGTCGACGATAGCGTAGCTGTGGCCGCGCTGGACGCGCTGCTCGGGGCGGGTGACCATGTTGTCGCGCAGGTAGTCAAAGCCAAACTCGGAGTTGGTGCCGTAGGTGACATCGGCCTGGTAGGCCGGGCGCTTAAGCTCGAGCGGCATGTTGTTCTGCAGCAGGCCGACGGTCATGCCCAAATACTTGTAGATGCGGCCCATCCACTCGGAGTCGCGCTTTGCCAGGTAGTCGTTGACGGTAACGACATGCACGCCCTTGCCGGCGATGGCGTTAAGATAGCCGGCCAGGGTGGAGACGAGCGTCTTGCCTTCGCCGGTCTTCATCTCGGCGATATGACCCTCGTGCAGCGCCATGGCGCCGATGAGCTGTACGTCAAAGTGACGCATGCCCGTGATGCGCTTTGAAGCCTCGCGCACGGTGGCAAAGGCCTCGGGGAGCATGTCGTCAAGCGACTCGCCGTTAGCATAACGCTCGCGGAACTTATCGGTCTGGCCGCGAAGTTCCTCCTCGGTCATCTTCTCAAACTGAGGCTCAAGCCCGTTGATCTGGTCAACGATCTTGTAGTAGCGCTTAAGGTCCTTATCGGATCCAAAGGAGAGCAGCTTTGACATGAATCCCATGTGGTTTTCCTTTTTTGGCCATCGCCCGTAGCGCACTGCACTGGGCGAGTTAAACACAGATAGTTGTACTTTAGCCAAACGGGGCGCACGCTATACGCTCGACCTCATCCCCCACGTAATAACTACGACCGACCTGCCAAAAAGGGCGTTTTATTTTTAATGGCTACGGCCCAGATAAGCGCCGATAACTTTGCGCTGCTCGGCGCTCGCCCGATAGTAGACGCGAAGCTCGCCTTCGGCATCCAAATCAAAGCGCGCCTCGTCAATCAGGCCATTCTTGTGCGCGGTCATGAGCGCCTCCTGCATGCGCGGCCTTGCAAAGGCGGCAAACGATGCATACTCGGCCGCGAGATCGGCCATCACATCGTCGACGCAAGCCTCGTCATGGCAAACAAAATAATCGAGCATGGCATAGTTAAGCGGAAGCATCCCGATCACCGTCCTTTTTAACCATGTCGAGGGGATTCACGGCGATCAGGCAAATGCCGACGAGGTTGACGACGGCCGCCACCCATGCGACGGACGGAAGCGCGTAGCCGTCAAAGCCCAAGACCAGGCCGACGATAATCCACGTAAACAGCGGCGCTGTAAAGGTATAGGTGCCGTTGATGGCCATGCCCAGCGCCGTGCCGCACATGGAGTTGGCGCGATACCAGCTCATAAACGAAAAGTAGGCGGCAAAACCGGAGCAGGCGAAAAACACGACGGAGGATTTGTCGGTGAGCGCTTGGGCGACAAGGACGTAACTCTGACCAAGGGGCTCTCCGCATGCCAAGGTTAGGGCCGGCAGTACCAAGCACAGGTTGCCGACGCCCGAGACAAGCTGACGGATGTTGATGGCAATCTGAGGATCGATCATGCAGGTGGCGCGGCCGCCCACGCATCCCTCGACGCCCCAGCACAGGGCGGCTAACAGCGCCAGACCCAGGCCGAGCGCCATGCCGGAAGATGCCTGCCCGCTCAGGCCGGCGCTACCGATCATGGCGCCGGCGAACACGCAGACAACGATGCCGGTGACGACACGGGGGCTAAGCGGCTGTCGGTAGAGCACGCGGGCGAGCACCGCACCGATCGCGGGGTTGAGCGCGGCGATGGGCACGGCAAGCGTGCCTGCCTGCGAAAGCGCGATAACGTAGGCGGCAGAAGCGATGGGCCCGCCAATGAAGGCGGCGGCGATAACGATGACGCCGGGCTTTGAGGCGATGCAGCGGCCTAGGTCGGCGAGTTTGCCCTGACCGGCAGTGAAAAACGTGGCCCAGACGGCACTCAGCACGTCATTGACGCCCGAGGCGATCGTGGGCAAGATGAATACCGCCAAAAGGCCGGAGGGAGCAAATGCATCGAACCAACCGGCCCAAACGCCAAAGAGCTGACCGGCGGTAACAAAGGCCGTGTACAGCGCATACATGCAGCTCGAAAGCGCCGCGACAGCGATACCCTTCCTAAAATAGGCAGCATCGAGCGCACGCTTCTTTGCCACCGCGAGCTCGCGATTGCCCAAGGACGTCGATGTGTCCACGTAGCCTCCTATCGGTTACCTGCCAAAAAGGGACAGGTTTATTTTGGCAGGTTTTATCTGGGCAAACGAAAAATCCCCACCGTTCGGTGCAAAGAGGACGTGCTACTTTGCGTCGATAAGAAAAGGGCCGTGCACCAATTGGGTGCACGGCCCTTTTGCCATGAATGCGAGCGATTCCTCGGCGAGCTATTTACTCAGCAGCCTCGGTGGTCTCGGCCTCGGCAGCGGCCTCCTCGACGGGAGCCTCTGCGGGAGCCTCGGCGGCCTGCTTGGCAGCCTCCTCGGCAAACTTAGCGGCACGCTTGGCCTTCTCGGCAGCCTTAGCCTCAGCGGCGGCCTTGCGAGCGGCCTCGGCCTCAGCAGCCTTGGCGGCCTTGGCAGCCTTGGCCTCCTCGGCCTTCTTGAGCTGGGCGGCAGCAGCGCCACCGAACTTGTCGGCGAAGCGCTGGACGCGTCCACCGGTGTCGACGAACTTCTGCTGGCCGGTGTAGAACGGGTGGCACTCGTTGCAAAGCTCGACCCTCATCTCGGACACGGTAGCGTGCGTCTTGAAGGTGTTGCCGCAGGAGCACGTCACCGTGCACTCGACATACTGGGGATGGATACCCTGCTTCATGGTAGGACTCCTTATTGGTCAGGCGCTGGTTACCGATCAGCGCATAAGGCGTCTTGGTTTCCGACCAAGACAACAAACTCGGCTATGGTACCACGGCGCCGAGCGTCCCACAAAAGGTTCACGGTCTTTACGCCGGAGTACACAGGTGAATCTGCCCGATCGCGGCGCCAACAGAGCCGCCCGAGCTGTCCAAGGTGCCAAAAATACACCCTACGAGACAAGCGCTCCATGTTGCAGACGTGTAACGCCGCAGCAAAGGTGCCCCTTTTTGCACGGGACAGGTACAATGATGAACACTGTACCGTAGCGGAGCGCCGCCGCGCGCCGCTAACACGCGAAAGGGTTTCCCATGGCCGAGATCTCGTCCTCCCGTATCGTCATCACCGTCCTTGGCAAGAACCGCCCCGGCATTGTCGCCGGCGTCACCCGCGTCCTGGGCGAAGCCAATGTCGACATCCGCGACATTACGCAGTCCATTATCGAGGACATCTTCACCATGACCATGCTGGCCGACACCGCCGAGTCCAAGCTCGACTTCGCCGAGCTGCAGAAGGCCCTGGCCGAGGCCGGCGAGCTTTCGGGCGTCAACGTGTCCATCCAGCGCGAGGACGTCTTTAACTTTATGTACCGCCTGTAGCGAACAGGCTGCGTGACGACGGCCCAACGTGCGCCCAGGCGCAACGTCGCCACATAGCCCGGAGAGGAGCGCGCATGGCCTACGACGCCAAGAAAATCTATTACCGCTTCGACGACCACCTGAGCCGCCTGGTCTTGGACTACGAAGCAAGCCGCCAGATTTCGCCCGAAAGCGAAAATCTATACTACGGCATGCCCACCGAGCCTTATGACGAGGGCCTGTTTGTCGAGCACAATGTTAAGCGCGGTCTTCGCAATGCCGACGGATCGGGCGTGGTCGCGGGCCTCACCCGTATCTCGGACGTGCACGGCTACAACAAGGTCGACGGAAAGGCTGTGCCCGATCAGGGTAAGCTCACGCTTCGTGGCTACAGCATCGAAGATCTGGTCAACAATGCCCAGGCCGAGAACCGCTACGGCTACGAAGAAGTCGCCTACCTGCTCATCACGGGCTCGCTGCCCAACAAGGATGAGCTCGACGGCTTTTGCGGGCGTCTGGGCGCGTTTAGGCACCTGAGCGACGAGTACGTTAAGGAATTCCCGATGACCACGGTGTCGTCGAGCATCATGAACGTGCTTCAGCGCGCCGTGCTGCTGCTCTATGCCTTCGACGCCGAGCCCGACGTGATCACCCCCGAGCACGAGATCGATGTTGCCATCTCCATGCTCGCCCGTCTGCCCCGTATTGCCGCCTTCGCGCACATGGCTTCGGTCGCCAAGCGTCGCGGCTCCGAGGTGCATGTGCCGCACCCCACGCCCGGCCTGTCCACGGCCGAGACCATTTTGCAGGTGCTGCGCGGCGGCATGGCGTTTACCCGCGACGAGGCGATGCTGCTCGACGTGATGCTTATGCTCCATGCCGAGCACGGCGGCGGCAACAATTCCACGTTCGCCTGCCGCGTACTGTCGTCGTCGGCCACCGACCCGTATTCGGCCTACGCCGCGGCCATCGGCTCGCTCAAGGGCCCACGCCACGGCGGCGCCAACGCCAAGGTCGTATCCATGCACGAGGACATTCGCGCGCACGTTTCCAACTGGGAAGACGACGACGAGGTCGCTTCCTATCTGGGCAAGATCTTGGACAAGCAGGCCTTCGACGGCACGGGGCTCATCTACGGTATGGGACATGCCGTCTACACGCTCAGCGACCCGCGCGCCGAGGTCTGCCGCCACTACGCGCGCACGCTGGCCGCCAAGAAGGACCTGGGCGAGGAGTTCGCGCTCATCGAGCGTATTGAGCGCCTAGCGCCGCAGGTGATGCGGGACCACGGCATGACCAAACCCATCTGTGCCAACATCGACCTGTATACAGGCTTTATTTACAAGATGCTCGGCGTGCCCGAGACGCTCTTTACGCCGCTGTTCGCCGTCGCGCGCATGGCAGGCTGGTCGGCGCACCGCATGGAAGAGCTCTTCTGCGCGCATCGTATTATTCGCCCGGCATACCGTCCGGTAATCGAGCCACTGGAGTACAAGCCGCTCGCCGACCGTTAGGACGCGCACCGTTATAGAACACGAGCGTGGCCAGGGCATCACCGCCCTCGGCCACGCTTTTTATGCCAGCAGAAAGGGCTGCATCGAATGATTGTTTTTGGCTCTTCGGTGGTTTCTGTGGGAGAGATTCCGGCATAGGCCCAGCTCAGCGGGCGAAAACAACGATCTGGAACTGAAACGGCCCCGGGAG